>JAAZBG010000033.1 GCA_012513915.1 Fibrobacter sp. | reverse complement strand
AATACTCCTCCCACCTATTCAATGAATAAAACAATTCCCTATGTAGTATTTATCGGGCAAAAATACACTGATACAATCAAGTGGTATGATGCAGACAATGATGCAATCACGTTTACCGTGTCCGGACTTCCGGAATCAATGAACATTGACAACAATGGTGTAATTACATGGATTCCGGACACGACCGACATTACCGATGAACTCTCGTTTCAGATCAAGGATGGTTTTAAGTCTGTCAGGGGATACTATCAGTTTGCAATTATAGATCCGGCGGCAATGGTTCCTGTTATCACAATCAGTGATTCAACAGCGATTCCATTATTTCTCGAAGCCGGAAAAGATTCTCTCGATTTTATCATAAAAACAGTCGATAGCACCGGTAATCGGCCATTTAATTATACTGCGAGAATTATCAACAGAAACATTTCACTACTTGACATGTCGCATGATTCTACGGTACGCTGGCAACCGGCAGAACATGATACAGGAATCGCAGAACTGCAGCTTATTACAGAAGATTCGCTCAAATTAAGCGACACACTTTACAGAAGTATAACTATTCTTCGACCGAATAAAGATACAGCAAGACTTCAATGGTCAACCGATGCAACAATGCTTTCCGGGAATTCCATACTGTTTTCAAATCCGACAGATACAGAGGTTGTGCGCTTTAAAATCATCGATAATGATGATTCCCGAACCGAACATCATATGTTGACAATAATATTAAATGCTCACAAATCAACCATTGCTATTACAAGCGACACATTTTCTGTCAGGCTATTCCCTTCTCTGGATAAATTTACCGACACACTGTCTGTTATAATTTCCGACAACACTAAAACCAGTGATACAGTCATCATTCCTATCGCATATTGTCCACCTCCGGATTATTACCACGGACTTTATAGCTGGTTTACACAAAGCGGCATTTCTTTTTATACAACAACAAAAACACAAATTGAAACCTGGACGGGTACTGGCGATTATTCATTTACCTTACATAATTTTTTTACCAGTATCGTTATAAACACAAAGGAAAATTCGATTAACAGCTATTCATCTGTAAACTTCAACAATAAAGGTGAATATCTTGCGAACGGCGCAGAAGGGCAACTCATTAATGATTCCCTGACTGTATATGTCGTTGCAAAATACGATTCAACCATTGTCGGAAGCGAATATCTTACACTATTGTCATTTTGCGAAAACGGCAGCAACACTTTTGGTGTAACTCAGGGAACAGCATATACAGGATTTGGAATAGCCCGTGATGGAAAACTGGCAACATATTCAAAACCATCATATCAGCCAATTACTTCCGATAAACGCGCACAATTGACTATGTTACCTAACCAATGGCATATTGTAAGCTACAGCACAACTGGTATTTCCAATCAATCAATCAATGTCGTAGTCGGTCTTGACAATCAAATCGATACTCTGGCAAGTATACCGGCATATAATCATGACTTTCTTACGCTTGGTAATTGTCTCACCGGTAGTAGTACCACGGCATTCCCATGGTTTGGTGACGTTGCAGAAGTGATAATTTATAACCGTGTTCTTACTGCAAATGAGAGAACCGGTATTGAACTGTATTTAAAAAACAAGTATAACCTTTAGAAGAAGTGACCAGTGACACGTGACGAGTGACCAGTTAGGAATGTTCGAAGCCCGCAGGGCTTCTCAGAGACTCGTCACTTGTCACTCGTCACTACCTCATAGCTTAGCATTTTGTCATCATCAAAAATAAAATAGCCCCTGAAATATTTCCCGTCAAGTGCAAGCGGGAGCCACAAGCGGTCGTCAGCCCACATATTGTCGTATGGTATCTTATCAATATCACACCAGAACGGATCAGCCTCATCAGTTTCTACCGGTGTGCCGGTGAATTTATTGGCGAAAAACACTGTACCATGAAGCGAATAGCCATCGGTAAATATAAAAAAAAGTTCTCCGCGCATTTCGAGTTCTGATGGTGTCAAGCCGATCTCTTCCTGTGTTTCTCTCACGGCAGCGAATTCAGTCGTTTCTCCAGGTTCAATTCTGCCCCCCGGGGCATTTACCTTACCCTTACCAAGCCCCCGTTTTTTATGAATCAGCATTACACGCCCGCAATCCCTGACAAAGCAAAGCACCGCCCGCTCCTTTGGCTGCCATGTTTCCCACTCTACATCATGTACATCTTGTATAGCCATAATCTGTTTTTCCCATTTTTGTAGTGTATTAACCGGCGATTGAATATAACCTGCCACATATCAGAATATCAGATGCAGTTAAAACTGCAACGTACCGGTAAGAATCTGCAGATCAACAACCGAAGTAAAATAGGTATACCGGGCATTGTTCTCCGCCATTTTTGCCTTATGAAGCTCGAGCTCTGCATTTTGTAAATCAAGATAAATCTTACTACCGGCATCATACGAAATTTTTGCAAGCGATAACGCCTTCTCCGCCAGCACTGCAGCCTCCCCCGCAAGAACAAGCTGTTCTTTACTTATAGTAACAAAATCATAGGCATTGCGTGCAGCAAGAATCATGGTATCAATTGCCTGTTTTTCATTCAAATCAAATATTGTTCTGTCGATCCGTGCCTGACTTAACCGTTGACTGCGGATAGTTCCCGAAAAGATGTCCCATTTCAACCCGGCATGAACTATCCTGCTGTCAACCCAACGGATATTATCGAGTTCGGAATAACCGTTGAGCTGCCCGTTTCTGCCAAGCGTAATTCCTGCGAAAATTCCCGGAAGATACTCAGTCTGCGCAAGTTTTATCCTGTAATCAAATACCTCACCATAACCGCTTAATTGTACCAGTGTAAGATTATCCTTTTTAACAAGCTCTATAGTCTGATCAAGGTCAAGTGTATATTCACGAAGCGGTAGAGAATCAATGAGACTGAATGATGACAGCGATTCCGCTATTCCACTGGTTGTCAGAAGTTTCTCATATGCGCTCCGTCGTTCAATATCTGTTTTTGTCAATGCAAGCTCGGCATTTTTAAGGTGCAGCCGTGAGGATAGTGTATCATACTCGCTTGATGTTCCAACTGATTGACGGGCAGTTACAACCCGATGTGCTTCACGGGCAATAATCACCGACTCATTTGCAATCTGGTAATTTCTGTTATGCATCAGCGCATTGAAATACTGTTTTACAACAAAACCCCTGACCCTGAGCTTCTCCTCCTGAAGTTTACAATTTAGAATCACTCTGTTTTTCTTTGCAAGTTTTAAACCATAGTACACTTTTCCCTGCGCAAAGAGCGGTTGATCAAGTGTCAATCCGATCTGTCCGCTGCTCTGTTTCGGCTCAATCGTGGATGAAATTGATTTAAACAAATTGTCAATAAACTCATTACCTGTTGGTGCAAAACCGTAATCAACCTTGCTGAAATTATGACTCAGGTTCATCTGTAACGATACATGGGGAAAGGACTGACCATAGACCGCCTGAACCTCTGCCTCACTTTTATACATCTCCTGTTCAATAATCCTGATTGATCTTGAATTCTTAACCGTAATTCCAACAATTTCGCCAAGTGAATAGACTTTCGCGGAAACTGTACAGAAAACGCCTGCAAGAATTAAAATACTTAAACATCGCATCTATATACCATCCTGCTTCCTGGACATTACAAACCCTATTCCGGTCACCGGATAACCCGGTAATTAAACATTCAATTTCCCGGATTACAAGGTCAATTATAATAAATCGTATCATTCCAAATATAGATTTAATTCCCGATAACTGACAAAAATTCAGGGAATAACGACATATTTTCTTTTTCAAACACCATTTAGTTCAAATAAATTCTCCCAAATAGAATCTTATCGCCGACTCAGCACTATTTATTTCTTATCAAACTTAAAAAAAAGTATTATTTTAACAGACCTATGGAAAACTACAAATTAAACGAAGAAATGCAGGAAGTATACCAGAAAACGGATATACTTAGAAAACCGATTAGCGGTATTGTTTCGGGGTATCATGATTTAGCATATATTCTGGTATCCCCCGATGATGAAAATGCTTCCCATACGATTGAGATCAATGGTAAGATAAATGTATCACCAAAGTTTATTATCTCTCCGGATATGCTCGGTGATTCGTTTGGTGATGTTTTCGATCCTGAAACATTTGATAAGCAGATCGAAGGGCGGCTCTTTTCTTTCGGATACGCCGGACGGAAAAATCTTAAGGTTAAAAATGAACACTTTCAGATTAACCACTTTGAAGAAAATGCACAGGATCATTGCAATCGGATTCTTGATCAGCTTCTTTTAGAGGAAAATACACGTACAGCCTTGATTTTCAGTCCTCGATTCAAGTTTTATCCGGTATCAATTGACCGGTTTATTACAGAAATGATTGAACGCGAATTCAGAGTGTAACCGATATGTATGAGAAGCCTCAATATTTGACTCCAGATGGATACCGAAGGGCAAAGAAAAACCCGTTCAAGAGTGGTTTGCCCCTCAAAGAGGCTGCTGAAAAACTTGCAAAGAGAAATGCACTCCAGAAAAATGAACACTCACAACCACAACCATCATCACCCCAGACGGTTAAACCTCACGTTGCCGATTTTCTCCGTAAAAATGATCAGAAAAATGGTATCAAACGGCAGGTGATGAGTGAAGAAGCTGCGCAATTAATTGCAGCCGCAATCAGTAACCTGCTTAAAAGTAAATAAATATGTATCTCTTTTCATTTTACAGAATGATAGTATCTGTTCTTTTAGGAGCCCTATGCTGGTTCTTTATTTTTCATACGTGGTGGAGCTGGGTTCTTATAACCATTCTATCAAGAATCATCTGGTACATTGTTGAACATGCACTCCTCAATGTTCAGATCAGCAAAGATTTTCGCGTCCATGAAACTTCATTTAAACAGCTTTACGGGCCATATGGAATCAGGCTTATTAACAAATCAGAAACTGACGCTATAGTCAGAAGGGAACTTGCCGAAGTATTTACCCGCAGCATGAAAAAACTTGCTAAAACGGTGGAACAGCTCGAAATGATGGATACGCTGTTCAAGGCCGGAATGCGCCCCGATGGTGATACCTATCTTCTTCACGATCTTAAATTGAAGTATGGAAAGCACCGGTTGGACAATGAAACGTCTAAATAATTGCTCTTCAGTATTCAAACAAACGATACTTCGTGCTTTTAAATTTAGTTCAGTCGGTTTCTCTGGAGTTATTGTCAACACCGGAATTCTTTACTTGCTTACTGAGCACTGTGGACTTGATTACCGGATTTCATCCCTCCTTGCCATTGAACTATCAATTATAAACAACTTTATCTGGAATTCATTATGGACATGGTCAGATAACAAAGCAACCAGTAATCGCAACTTGTCAAAAAGGTTTATTAAATTCCACATTTCATCCGTTTTCACCGCATTCGTTGTCAACTATGGATCGCTTATTCTTCTCACCGAATTGTTTCATATACAGTATCAGATATCAAACCTCATTGGTATTGCACTCGGATCACTTCTAAACTTTTTCTTCAGTCATTTTTGGGTGTTCAGGCGTAAAAAAAAAGACTGTAGACTGCAACAAAAGAGGAATTGTCTGATGTCAAAATGATAATTTGGTATTATAACACTGAACATACTCCACCCTTGCATAAACCCTGTATGGAGTATGTCATTATCATTTGCAACATCATCAGAAAACTGTTACTTACCCAACAGATCTTCCACCCGGGGAGTTCCTCCGGGAAGCGGGAGTAAGGTTGTATCGTTATAGACAATAGTTGTTTTTTTCACCAGACTATCAATAAGTGATTCCATATAGTCATTTTTTCTTTGCATGTCAAGCATAAATCTGACATGATCCTTCGCTTCTTCATAAGGAACCTGCGTACCGGCCTGTTCATCAGTTTTCTGAAGAATAACGTAGCCTATCTCTGTTGGAATGATTTCACTCGTTTCACCTTTTTTAAGTTTTTCAAGTTCAGTCTCAAGTACCGGGCGCATATCCCCCTTATTGACAAAACCAGCATCACCACCCATTGCACCAGTCTTTGCATACTTTTTTATTACTGCATCAACTGGTTTTCCGTTCTTTACAAGAGCAAGTGCCTCAGTGGCTGTTTTTTTTATGTTATCCTTTTTTTCCTGAGTCATCGTTGAATCTACAGGAAACACCAGCTGACTCACCCGCGCTTTGGGTTTTGAAACATATTTATCCCGGTTTTCATCAAAGAATTTCAAGCATTCATCCTCAGAAACAGCTGGAATCCTGTTCAGATACGATTTTAGCAGTGAATCAAGTTTCATACCGTCACTGATCTGCTTTTTCATGCTTTCCACACTTTGACCAGCTTTTTTAAGTTCAGCTTCAAAAACAGAATCATCAGGAAAGTTCCGTTTGATCATTTGTAATGTACTATCAACCTTTACGCTATCGGCAGGAATATTCTGTTTCTCAGCTTCAACAACCATCACGGCATTCGACACAAGCTGATATGCTGCCGTTTTGTAAATTTCCGGTGTCTTACCAGAAAAAGCCTTCTCAGGGTATGCACGAACAAGACTCTGCTGCAGAATATCTGCAGCCTGATTCACTTTATCACGACTGATCGATTCACCGTTAACAACAATTGCAGATTTTACGATATCTACCTTTTTCTGGCAGCCGGCAACAACAAGTGCCGCAATCGCAAAGGGCAGAACCCTTCTTACCATTTTTCCCTCCAATGAAATATATATGTACCGTATCGTTAATTTCAGAATGAATTTTCAAGGTGAAGTAATGAAGATTATCTACAAAAAGCAAATATATCGAAATACATCCGGTTATTTGTGACGATCAAATCCACCCTTTACGGCCTGCAACTCTTAAAAATGCATCAATTATAACAGGATCAAATTGTCTGCCGCTGTTTTCGCACAATCTTTTAATCGCTTCTTTTTTATCCAGACTGTTACGATAGGGCCTGTTGGATGTCATTGCCTCAAATGCATCAGCAACATGCAACACTCTCGCTCCAACAGGAATCTGTTCACCCTTGAGCCCATCAGGATACCCGGCGCCATTATAATGTTCGTGATGATACAATATCAATTTGTAAAGATCCCGTAAAAACGGTACATCCTTGACAATATTCGCCCCGAGCGCACTGTGCGTTTTCATGATCCCGTTGAATTCTTCAAATGTTAATGGCCCGGGTTTATTTAAAATATATCCCGGAATGCCTATCTTTCCAATATCATGAAGTAATCCGGCATCACGTATTATCCCGACCTGGCGTTCATCGATGTTCATCTCGAGTGCAATCGCCTCCGCTATGTTCATGACATTCTCGGAATGTCCATGTGTATAGGTATCTTTTGCATCGACAGCGATTGCAAGTGCCTTTATCGTCTTGATATAATTTTCTTTCATGTCGCTGTAAATTTTGGAATTTCTTAAGGCAATACATGTCTGACCCGCAATACCGCTGAGCAATGCTTTTTTCTCATTAACATTATGAAAATCACGAGCTGCACCGAAGTATGCAGCACCAAATCTGAAATCATCTCCACCAACAGGAACCAGATGCTGGAAATTGAACGGCAACCTGGTCTCGCCGGGCACAGGTTTCATATGAACCTTAAATTCTTTTGCAGATATTCTCTTTTCGTTAATAACCATATTGGAAAAACCGGAATACTCTTCTGCAACATACTTAAGAATTTTTTTCATCGAAGCATCATCGACAGGTCCCCGGGACCAGAAAAGAAATTCATGCGTACGACGCTGCAATACAAGAAACCCTATAAAATCAAGATGGAAGTGTTCAATGGCAGTCTCGAACAGAAAACGGATGACATCATACTTGTCAACAACACCCATCAATTGCTCGCTGTAATTTGAAATCAGCATCTGTTCATCAAGCTTCTGATTGATTGACCGATACATATCCGCATTCCTGATTGCAATACCGGCATGTGATGCAAACATATCAATGACCTTGACATCAGTACCGGTAAAAACTCCACGGCCCTCAATTCGACGCAAAGCGACAACACCGATTACCTCATTATTGAACATCAGCGGTGACGACACACACGTATATATTCCATCCGTGTCAAACAACATATTCGCAGGCATTGCTACATGATAATCTGCAACCAGCACGCTGCAGCATCCGGAAAATGCTTTTGTTGCAACAGTCTCAAGTCTTACTAAGCCGGAACCGCTTGATGCCTCCTTTTTGCGAACTGTGTAAAGTTTTCCGCTATCATGATTAAGAAGCTGAAGTACGCCCTCATCGGCTTTTAGTATCTGTAAACAATCATTAAACGTTATGTCAAGAAGTTCGTCCAGGGTATGCGTCGATAGAAGCCGATTTGTTATGTCATGAAGCGAAACAAGCTCGCCAAACATTGAATTCTGCTTTGCAAGATGTACTGATTGTAGTGCATGATTGATCTTTTTTAAAAGGATTTCCGGTCGATATGGCTTGAGCAGATAATCGAACGCACCTTGTTGTACAGCCTGAACAGCAAGATCGACATCTTCAGGAAATGATGTAATGATGATCGGTACGGATGAAAGTCTTTTGCGTGTGGTAATTATGAAATCAAGAATATCGAACGACTCAAGTTGCAGATCTGCAATTATTGCATCGGGATTAAGCTGCTCGAACATTTTAAAAATATGGGCGGCATCACTGGCAACAACCACCTTGAGACCGTTTGAGGACAAAAATGATACCACCGATGCCGCGTGCTTGCGGTCGCTGTCAGCAAGTACCACAATATGTTCATCAAACGAACTCTGACTCATTAAAGATTTCTCAAGTAATCAAAAAAAATCACCATCGGTACAATAAACTGACCTGATATGTTCCAGCCAACTGATGCGTAGTGTAGGCAAAATCAACTCCGGCCCGATTGGAAAACAGCAGTAGTCCGGCACCGAAATTGACTTTTCCCTGTGCCAGACCAGCCCTCAGTGCCAGACGATTCATGATGGTATATTCAACACCGATTTTTCCACCAGAGATCAATAGTTGCGGTTCATCAGACAGACTCCTGTGATCAAGCACCTCTATATCCTGCTGATTTGTATCTGACACCACCTTAACATAATTGATACCGTCATTCGCGAGAAGATCCGGTGATGCGTATCCGACTCTGATTCGCCCGTAGATATATGGCAGTGAACGATCAAATCCAAGCCCAAGCCTCAGGTGCGGATAGGCATATTCCTTGTAATACTTTGACCAGTATGTGTAATGCGTAGTCATATTATCAAGCTGAAGCACCATACTGAGATTACTTTTTTTATGAATCGCTTTCAAACCGGCATCAAGCCCGATTCCATAACCACTCTCTTCAATAAGCCGTGTGCGACGTGCATTTGCCGCCACGCCTGCAGAAAAAGTCCATTTATTGCGGAAATCAAGTGCATGACCATACCCGAAACGTATAAAAATATCTGATCCGTTTTTCATTTCATATTGATGAATAACCGTTTTATTCGGGGTTTCCGTTGATTTTCTGGTGTCCGGTATTTCAGGTACATACACATACCCGGCAGTTATCCCGATACCATTATTTTTTCCAGCAGGACCGGTATACGATAGTATTGATGAACTGAAGGTATTTTGGAAGTAGTTAGCGTAGGATAAGGAAAGACTGTTCATCGTGTCATACGGCAGATTCGCTGCAGATCCGTAATATCCGCTTCCTGAATTTAACGCAAGATCTGCCCCCGCAAGAGCAGTCGATTGTGGCAACAGCATGAGTTCTCTGTTTTGATCAGAATAGTAATTAAACTCACTACGACCTAAAACCAGCGTTGATACACAAAGAAGAAATAATACCAATTTTTTTATCATTAATGCCCTGTTCCGCTTCCTGCAAAAATGCAATGGTTGTTAAAATAACTTTTTCAACAACGGTTTGCCTAAAGATATATGAAAGAAGTACGATTTAGTTTCTAAAAATGATGCAAAAAATTACCTGCAGTTTCATTGAATTGATTTTCAATAAAATAGGTGTGCACACACCTGATCCGCAGGATGAATCGCCGCCCGCCAACTCAGGTAGCTCTGAAAGGAATCTTTTGACTGGCTGGTACTGTGCCCGATTCTCCGAAAAAGGAATTGAGCAGTGAGGCTAATTCAAACTTTCTGTATGGTTTACAAATGCTTGCAGTGAATCCAAATTGCCCCGGTGATGTCATAACGGGATCTTCGGAATAACCGCTTGATGCGAATAGCGGAAGAACAGGATCCTTTTCACGCAGTTTTTTTACCGCATGGCGCCCCCCCATTCCACCGGGAATGGTAAGATCAAGAATACACGCCTTTATCGTACGTCCGGCCTGCTCCAGTTCATCAATCTTCCCAAGCAGCTCTTCACCACTTCGGGTCTGAACGACCTCATATCCCATATCGGTGAGCATTTGATCAAGAATATCCAGAATAAACTCTTCATCATCCATGATAACGACAAGACCATCACCGGTATGATTTACAATCGGCGCAACCTTAGCGCTTCGTGTAATGTAACGCTTTGACGGAAGATAAATAAAAAACGTGCTTCCTTTACCTAACTCCGATTCAACATGTACTATACCATCATGTTTTTTAACAATCGAAAAGCACGTTGCAAGCCCCAGACCACTTCCATTTTTTTTAGTTGTAAAGAACGGATCATATATGCGGTTAATAATTGATGGCGGAATTCCTATTCCTGTATCAGATATTGAAACAACGATATAATCGCCTTCCTGTAAATTGACATGATTTTCTATTGTCAACGTTACATTCCTGATCTCTACACGTAATGTCCCCCCTGACGGCATTGCCTGCATGGCATTAATTACGACATTGTCAATTACCTGACGGATCTCATTTTCATTAAAATCGCATTCGTTAAGATCTTCAGCGATAAAAAATTCACAGGCAATACCGGATCCTGAAAGTGTAAATAAAACTGATTCCCTGATATACCGGTCAATATCATCGTTTTTTCGGATTGGTGCACCGCCTTTTGAGAATGTCACCAATTGATGTGTCAAATCCCGGGCCCGGTTAAAAACATCAAGTGCTTTTTCAAGATATTTCGAAACTGATGGATCATTAGTATTATCCAGTGCAAGGTCAATATACCCGAACACACCTGAAAACAGGTTATTAAAATCGTTGGCAATACCCCCGGCAAGAAGACCGATTGATTCAAGTTTATCGGTTCTTTGAGCATTTTCGATTAACTGACGCGATGCTTCCAGTTCTCTGTTTGCAGCCTCAAGTTCAGCAGTTCGTTTTGAAACCAGCTGTTCGAGGCCCTGCTCCTGCAGTAGTTTTTCGAGAATTACTGCGATCATCTGACAAGCGTTCTGAACCAGCACATTATCAAGGTGGCCATCATTTTCAGTCAGGTAGGAAAAATAACCAAATGATGAATTTGCGGTACAGATTTCGATGTTAGTTGATCCTCCTGCCGGTAGTTGATCACACCATTGGCAGGTTTTATTGCCGGAAATTTCGCGCATGCCATCAATAAAAAGTGCCTGTACCTGCATTCGGTCCTTAAGCCGGGCCAAACGCGCTATTAGTAACATCAGACGATATGCCGGATTATTCATCAGTTTCTACTCAGATGTTGAGGTGCATTGTTCGCAAGTTACTTATACAATAGAATCGACATTATTATTTTGTGATAAAAATAAGCTGGCGGGTTTTCATCATACTACAGAATTGTCACATCAGGAAAATCTATGATAGCATGTATACCTTTATATACTTATCCATGATTTCCCTGATATAACATTAGTTCAATCGAACTTCATGCACAAAAATTTGCATAATAGTCAAAGTCAATCCATCGGATATCAAATTTTGACTGAGGAAGTTTTCCGGTTGTGTAATGTACAACATCACCCCTGTCCAGCTTTCCTTCGAATAGTTTCCAGGCAGTTTCTGTTTCTTCTGCGCTGACAAAAAGCGTATGATCACCCCGTAATGCATCAAACAGAAGTTTCTGATACGCTTCAGGATTATTACCTGTAAAGTTCTGATTGTAGCAGAAATTCATATATGTCGGGCTGATCTGTTCGTCAGCCCCCGGTGTTTTGGTGGCAATATCAAGAACAATCCCTTCTGCCGGCTGAATTTTAAAGATGATCTGATTTGCCGGAATATCTCCGTTTTCATTAAACAGCACTTTGGGTGGCGCTTTAAACCGGACACCGATTTCAGTGCCTTTTCGATGTACCGCTTTTCCGGTACGGATATATACCGGTATTCCGGCCCATCGCATGTTGTTAATTGACAACCGTATTTCGGCAAATGTTTCGGTTGTTGATTCAGAATCAACACCATTCTCCCCACGATAAGTATCATACTGATACCGGTGAATTTCCTCGATTTTAATGCTGTTCAGGAGACAGATCTTCTGCATCTTGACATCATGAGGATTGAGCGTTACAGGGGCTTCCATCGTAAGAAGTGCAAGAAGCTGCAGCAGATGGTTCTGTACCATATCGCGAATAATTCCCGATTTGTCAAAATACCCGGCTCGTTCAATTATGGTGAGCTGTTCAATTGCATTTATCTGAATTGATTCAACATAGTGACTATTCCATACAGGATTAAAAACTGTATTTCCATACCTGAATACCATGATATTCTGGACCGCCTCTTTTGCAAGGTAGTGATCAATCCGGAGTATCTGTGACTCATCATAGTACTCTGCTAATTGACTATTAAGCAGTTTGGCTGATGCATAATCATATCCGAATGGTTTTTCGATAACAATAGAAACCTGTTGTTCAAAACGTTCATCAGCGAATTCTTTTGCTGCTACAGCATATGCCGAGGGCGGAAGTGAGAGAAATATAACAATTTTGGAAAACTGACCGAGGGCTTCAATAAATTGTTTTATTCCGGCAGTGTTTTTATAATAATGTAAATGACTTGCAAAATCGTCCGATATTGCAAAGCTACTCCTGAACTGTTCATTTGTAAAATTACTTCTTCCAGTACCGATTACTGCGATGTTATTGCATATTTTACCCTGTTTGTAAAGAGCATCAAGCGCCGGAATCAATTTCCTTTTTGCAAGATCCCCCGACGCACCCGCAATTATTATCGCACAATTGTGAATGTTTTTCATTTCTTACTGACTCCCTTTTCAGAAGCATGTTTCGATTATCAACAGCTTTGGAACCGATGCATTTCCTACACCGTTCATCCGAACACCACTGACAGCTTAAACAATCAGGACATGGAAATTTTTTATTATCCATTGTAAACCTCATCAACTCTACAACAATCCAATGTCGTCAAGACTTAAGTGTACATTGAGAACACTCCCTATAAAAAAGGCCTGACAACGCAGGCCTTTTTTATTAATACTATTGATACACCATCAGTCTTCCGGTGAAAATTCATCTTTCCCGACACCGCACTGAGGACATACCCAGTCATCCGGAATATCTTCAAATGCAGTACCCGCTTTAATGCCACCATCGGGATCACCGTACTCCGGATCATAAACATAACCACAAGCATTACATACATATCGCTTCATTCAAAACTCCTTTATTTGTTTAGTTAGTTGTCACATTGTCGTTACTGACTTCTAAAAGGCCTGATTTATGGTGCACCGGCAGCACCAAGCTGCGATTCAACCCCAAGACTAAAATCGGATGGCACCGTTAATGTACGCGCACCAAGCTCTTTATCATACAGGTACAATGCAGCTTTGTTTTCGCCAATCATCTTGAGCGTCTGAATGATTTCATTGGCATTCTGCTCCTCTTCAACCTGTTCATTCACATACCAGTCAAGAAATACCTTTGATGCATGATCTTTCTCGGTGATTGCAAGATCAACAAGCTCGTTTATGCTTTTTGTGACAAATTCCTCATGTGTCAAAACTTTCTCAAACATTGAAAGTGCAGAATCAAAGGAATTCTCCGGTGTTTCGATTTTTACCAGTTTAACAGTTCCACCTTTACGAATAATATATTCGTAAAATTTCATCGCATGCATCATTTCTTCATGATACTGTACCTTAAGCCAGGTTGTAATACCTTTAAGCCCGGCAACCTCTGCCCATGATGCCATTGATAAATAAAGATATGCAGAAAACATCTCTTTATTTATCTGTCCATTAATCGCTTCTTCCATTTTTTTTGCAATCATAATATACTCCTGTGTTTGACATTTCACATCAATATAGCTCATTATTACGTACTGGTTCAAGTGCTGTTGTATCTTTTTAATCCTTTTTCATTAAAACAGATATATGCATACTGCAAACCCAAATATGCTTAACCAGGACTACCTTATCCGGGATTCGCCTTCGTATCATCACAATCATCATCCCAGATACCTTTGTCCATATGACGTTTCCGTTCCTTTTCAGCTGCATCAAGCATCTTATAAGCACAATCCCGTACAATCCCGTATAAGACTCCGCAACTGTCATCTTCGCGTTGCATATCGCCCTGATCTGCGCTATAGAGCAGTTTTGTACAAAGGTCAATTACGCATTGAATATTTCTGTTTGTTGGTTTCATTATAAAATGCCATGTTCAGGATTAGTACTGAAAAATTCAATTATTCCGGATATACACCACATTTATTGATACATACAGCTCCCTCATTCAGGCGCGTTACCGCCTGCACTGTATTACGATCAACAAATCGGGACGTTGTGCTATCACTTAAAAACGATGCCTCTTCCAGCATCCACGTTCCGCCTTGTGGTTCATTACTGTTAAGCAACTCTGTTTTTACCCCGCTTACTGCTACTACAAACATCAGTAGTATCACTGTATCAAAGAATCGTTCTTTCATTTGTCAAAGCTCCTTTTATGTAGAAACGCATATTCCATAATAAAAAGAGATCAAATGTCATGCCAATAAATCTATCTGATTTTATCGTAACCACCCAAACCCAAAAGCGTATCAGTCTATCACTATTTTAATTTCGTTTCAGAGGTACTAAGGTACCGGTCGTAAAAACAACCGGTACCGGAATTTTACTTTGTTGTCCAGAAACCATGAAGATTACAATACTCACGTGCAACAACCGGAACATTTTCATCCACGTAAAAAACTGCTTCTGCAACAGTATCATCCTCTTTGAAATCGTGGCGCAATACCTGATTTCCTGCAAGCAGTTCAACAAAAAGAATGTAGTGTTCTTTGGTCATTGGATGAGCTACACTGCCAACTTTTACTGTTACCTTATTCCCTTCCCGGACTATTACCGGCACATGTTTCTCTTTTGCAGCATCAACAGAATTCGGCACAAGTTCTTTCATTTCCTGTCCGCAGCAGAACAGTGGTGGTTCACCATTCCAAAGTCCTTCAACAAGATTACCGCATTTTTCACATTTGTAAACAGATGTTTTTTTCATCTAACAGCTCCTTAATTAATGATGAAGTTTTCTACTTCAGCTAATATAACATTCATGACACACAATATTCAAATTCCACAAAAAGTTACCCGGATCGACACCATAACCTTATTGTTCCGGGCAACTATCACACAACATACAGTATAAAGAAGTGACTTGTAACGAGTGACATGTAACAGGCAGTATATAATTCATTTTGTTTATTTGCCGATTTACTTTACCACGAATACTAGTGAGCATTTAAAATTATCGATAAAT
The DNA here is from genome assembly GCA_012513915.1 of Fibrobacter sp. GTDB lineage: Bacteria > Fibrobacterota > Chitinivibrionia > Chitinivibrionales > Chitinispirillaceae > JAAZBG01. The sequence goes on along the minus strand of JAAZBG010000033.1, from coordinate 82,329 downwards.
TCGTTTTGTTTCACTGCTTTAGCAGAAAAATCCGGCGCTACTTTTCCTACGAGAACTGACATTTTTGTAACTCCTTTATTAATTTAGTTAGTTAACATTTTGTTAGAACTACAATAATATTATTACGACGCAATCAGTGTGCCAATAGTATTATTCCCCAAAACTCACTGCTTTTGAGGTTTTTAAGAAAATCCGTATTATATTTAAAGACACTTGTGTACACATATTCAAGAACATTTCAAGACACCATTCTCTACAACTTAAGTTTAGCGGTAATTACCAATAAATTTTTATTTTTTTCTAAAAAGTGTATTGAAATCTGTGCAATTGTGTATTGAATTGTTTTTATACAGTAGTTAAAATTCTACAACCTTTCAAATTACCGTTCTCTTTGGAGAATTTGATCCAGTCAATGCGATTAAAAATGATCTCCCCAATGAGGATGGTGTTCCAAATCATTACCCTGACCCAAACAAACCAGCAGTAGATAACCACCATATGGTTACAGGTTCAACAGCCAAAGGTACATTACATTCTGCATCGACATGTGATGACTGGACTAATGTAAAAGTTAATCATAAAATTCAATGTTTGAAACCGTTCATATTTAACCACATTTACGATGGGTATGAAGAGAATTCCTGAAGAATAATTACCATATCGTGAAGATGACAGGTCGTAGGCCTCTTCAGCGGATTTATTTCCTAGTACCTGCATTACTACTACAAACGTATACCGGGACTCAGGTGCCAGGGTATACTATTATATTTGTTTAATTGTTCTCTGGAAATCTTAAAATAAATGTAGTACCACATCCTTCATCACTAACGAAATCAATGGTTCCGCCAAATTCTCCTGTGACAATGTTGTGTACCACCGTAAGTCCCATACCTGTTGCAGTACCAAATGGTTTGGTTGTAAAAAGCGGATCATAGATTCTCATACGGTTTTGAGGTGCAATGCCACAACCGTTATCCTTTACTGATACGACAACATTTGATTTCTCATTACGTATGTTCAGTTCGATGTGAGGCTGAGCCTGGTTCCTGACTGCATCTATCGCGTTTGTAAGTAAATTGGTAACTACCTGCGTGAACTTTTGAGGTTGGCCGAAAATTGTGCATTCTGTATGAGAGGTGTCCAGTGTAAGCTTGATTTTTTTGCTACGTAGTTCAAATCCGATCAGGAGCTCAACATCCCTTATTTTATCAAGTACATTAAATGATTGTTTCTCTTCCTTTGCATCGCGTGTATGAGCCCGGATACAGCTTACAAACTCAGCAATCTTTGATTTTGATTTATCGGTTATTTCAATACACCTGGTAATATCAGCAAAGATCTCCCTGTAGTCATCAGTGGTTATTGATGGATCTCCGAGACAGCTGTATAATTCCTCTATGAGTGAACTCAACTTATTATTTGCCGCTCCAATTGACGCAAGCGGAGTATTGATTTCATGCGAAATTCCGGCAGTCAATCTGCCGAGAGCTACGATTTTCTCAGATGCAATCATCTGTTCCTGATTTTTCCGTAATAGTTCATAAGCATTCTGTAATATCTCAGAATTTCGGATAATTTCGGCATTTGCCATTTCAAGACTTGCTTTACTGTCCATTATTTCCTGAGACATAAATGCGTTGGTGATCCCCGAGATCAGAAATCCGGTAAAATCATTGGTAAAAAAACCGTTTTTACTATCGAGCTCTACCAGAATAAATCCAACTGATTCATGCTTATAAAAAAGTGACTGAACAATCAGTGAATATTGATGCTGTATAGTGTAAAGAGACTCCGGAATCAGTTCTGATGAATCAAATATGAAGCCGTTCTTATTTTTATAAAATTTGCTCTCACGGTCTTTTCCAAGAATAAACAAGCCTTTTTTTTTGTCAAAATTATGATACAGGACAACAAAAACCGAGTTAATGCCAATCCGCTGAAGGTTTTCTTCAAGATCATCAAGTAAACGTTCGATCCCAAGAGAGCTTTGCAAATAATTCATGAGTAGCTGCAGATTCCGGGATCGTCCGGCCATTTTTAAAATTCTGTTACTAAGCTCCTGCATTTCTGCGTTTTTTATTGCGTTTACGGCCTTAAAGCAGATCGTTACTGCCCGGTCTTTTTTGGCTATCTCAAGTCCGCGACATTCAATGCCTACTAAGTTGACAAATTCGAAACATAGATTAACGATAGCATGTGGCCGTTTATTCAGATACACTGTAATTGAGTGCTCAAAAGTATTACTGGTATCATCAAGAAGATCTGCCTCAAAACAATTGATCATCTGTTGAAAATCAGTACGATCTATGCTTAAACCCCATTTATGTACAATATCCAGAAAACGTTCCAGCACAGCAGCCGCACAGATATTTTGCTTTACAGTGCAACAAGGAGCAGACTCCTTTAATCCTGCCAAATCGTCTTTACACCCGCATGATGCCCGGAATATCGGAAATGCCGGTAACCTGATCGTAGCATCTGCCCGATCCCCATGTATCACACCTGTAATCAACCGAAGACTCTCAATCCCCAGCTTATAAAATGGTTGCATGATTGTTGTAATAGGTATATGCAGAAAACGCGATAACTCGATATTGTCAAAACCAGTCACTTTCACCTGCTCCGGAACCGTTATTCCATGCAGCTCCAGCGTCCGGATCGCACCTAATGCCATTAAATCGTTGGCGGCAACAATTGCATCAAACTGTCTATTCTCCGTCAACCATTGCCCGACGACAGTAGCTGCTATTTCGTCCACAAATTTTGCATACTGTATCAGATTCGGATCATAAGGAATGCCTGCATCCGCATGCGCATCAAGAAATGCTTTTAACCGTTCCTGTGACTCAGGATTTTGCTCTGTCCCCCCAATAAAAGCACAATGTCTGCAGTTATGAACTTCTATCAAATGTTTAACAAGCTGATACATTCCGGAATAGTTATCGACAGTAATACTCGGATATGTAGTCAGCTCCATTCCGACACTGACAATCGGTAATGCACTATACTTCATCAGAAAAGAATTCAGTTCCTCTGTGGTAATAAAATTACCAAGAATTGTTGTGACAACAATTAAACCATCAAGTCTGCTGGTATTTATGTGTTCATAAATAACATTTCTTTTTCTTTGGTATTCGAAGTGACTTCTGATTTCACCACCGAGAAAGGAGATCACATTGATATCAAGTTTTTTAGCCTCAGCATCAACACCTTTCCAGAATAGAGACTGATATCCCAGTTCAAGATCATCCCTTATGTCCAGTTCATTAATCAGCAATCCGATTGACAAACGGTTTCTCATTATCTTTCCGCGCATGTTAGTGTTTACCAGGGTATTCCGGTATCCGGATACACCCACAATTCTGTTTAATTACGTTCTGGAAATTTTAAAATAAACGTAGTACCATTCCCCTCTTCGCTTACAAAGTCAATTGTACCACCGAATTCTCCTGTGACAATGTTGTGTACTACTGTAAGCCCCATACCAGTCGCTGTACCAAATGACTTGGTTGTAAAGAGCGGATCAAAAATCCTCATACGATTGTGCGGAGCAATACCACTTCCGTTATCCTTTATAGAAACAATGATAAAAGAACTCTCATGTCGTATGCTTAGTGCGATGTGAGGCTGAGCCATGTTCTTAACTGCATCAATCGCGTTTGTCATTAAATTGGTTACTACCTGTGTGAACTTTTGAGGCTGTCCGTATATAAAATGAGCTTTATGAGCGGCATCCAGTGTAAACGTAATTTTTTTACTACGTAGTTCAAATCCAATCAGGAGCTCAACGTCCCTTATTTTATCCAGTACATTAAACGATTGTTTTTCCTCTTTTGCGTCACGGGTATGAGCCCTGATACAACTCACAAATTCTGAGATCTGTGACAGGGATTTATCTGTTAAAGTTGTGCATTTCATAATGTCGGCAACTATATCCCTGTAATCATCCACCGTTATTGATGGATCGGTGATACATCGGCTTAACTCATTTGCCAGGGAGATTAACTTCCTGTTTGATGCAGCAATAGACGCCAGGGGTGTATTGATTTCATGCGATATTCCAGCTGTCAATCTGCCCAATGCTACGATTTTCTCCGATGCAATCAGTTGTTCCTGATTTTTTCGCAGTAATTCATAGGCATTCTGCAATTTTTCTGTATTTCGGGTAATTTCCTCATTAGCCATTTGCAGACTGGCTTTACTGTCCATTATTTCCTGTGACATAAAGGCATTGGTAATTCCGGATATCAGAAATGCGGTGAAATTATTGTTGAAAAAACCACTTTTACTATCGAGTTCTACCAGTATATATCCGATTGATTCATGTTTATAGAAAAGTGAATGAAGAATAAGCGAATATTGATGTTGTATGGTGTAAAGAGAGGATGGAATCAGTTCCCAGGAATCAAACAGAAAACCATTCTTATTTTTATAAAACCTGTTCTCCCGGTCTTTTCCCAGAATGAACAGCCCCTTCGTATGGTCCGGATTGTTATATAAGACAACGTAGACTCCGGTAATACCGATCCGCAGAAAGTTTTCTTCAAGATCATCAAGTAGCTGCTCGATGCCATCAGCACTTCGCAGGTCATTCATGAATTGTTGTAAAAACTGGGATCGTTTATCCATTTTTAATATTCTGCTGCCAAGCTCATAAATCTCTGCTTTTTTTATAACATTCATGGATTTAAAACAGATTGATGCAGCATGGACTTTTTTAATGTTGTCAAGATCACTGCACTCCCTGTATATCAATTTGACAAATTCGAAACAGATACTGATAATATCATAAGACCGTTTTCTTAGATACACTGTAAGTGATTGTTCAAAAGTGTTTCTTGTATCTCCCTGCAGATCATCCTTGAAACAATTTATCAGCATATGAAAATCTGCCGGATCAACGCTTACCCCCCACTGATCGGCAATATTCTGAAGGTTGCTTTGCACAGAATTGGTATTAATACTGTGTTTCACCGGAAGCTCTGGAGCTGATGCCTTGATTTCTATCTGCGTATCTTTACATCCGCACGATTCTCTAAGAACAGTGAAAGCCTGCAACCTGACCGAATGATCCACCTGTTCACCATGCATCATTTTATCAAGAATGCATAAACTCTCAACCCCCATTTTAAATAATGGCTGCATAACAGTAGTCATAGGTATGTGGAGAAAACGAGATAACTCAATATTGTCAAAACCGGTTACTTTTACCTGCTCCGGAACTTTAATTCCATGACGCTCCAGAGTTCGAATTGCACCAACAGCCATTAAATCGTTTACAGCAACGATTGCATCGAATTGTTTCTTTTCAGACAACCAATTTTCAACAACAGTACAAGCTGTTTCATCTTCAAAATTTGCATACCGTACCAGATCCGGATTGTATGTAAGACTGGCTTGTACGTGTGCATCCAGAAATCCTTTTAGCCGTTCCTGTGATTCAAGATTCTTCTCTGTACCACCGAGAAATGCAAGCGATTTACAGTTGTGGTATCTGATCATGTGAGTAACAAGCTCAAACATTACGGAATAATTATCAATAGTAACACTGGGAAAGCCATCAAGTTCAACTCCGATACTAACTATCGGTAATGGACTATACTGTTTGAGAAAAAGAATCAACTCATCTCTGGTAATATGATTACCAAGAATTGTGGTGACCGCAATCAAACCATCAACGCTGCCGGCATTTATATGTTCATAGATAACATTTCGTTTTCGCTGATACTCAATGGGGTGTTTGATCACACCACCGAGAAAGGAGATCAGATTAATATCACGCTTACGAGCTTCAAAATCGATGCCTTCCCAAACCAACGACTGATAGCCGAAATCCAGATCATCCCTTACCCCCAGGTCATTGATCAGCAGGCCAACTGTTAAGCGTTTATGCATCACTCATCCATAGGTTAATGGTACTATCAGATTGTACCATCATTTCGAATAACGGTACAAGGCTATTCTGCTTTAAGCGCTTGATGATGATATGATTTAAAAAAAACGTTCCGAACAAAAGCCGGAACGTTTTAAATATGGAGATGCTTTAAAAAAAGTACTGTTTACAAACACATTTTCAGAATAGCGGCGACATCCTGTTTTTCGAGTTTTTTGAATCCGCCCACAGGACCAAACATTGTACACTTTTCAGCCATTTCGTCAATTTTGTCACCACCGATTTTGTAGTGAGCAAGTGTTGACGGTGCACCGAGACTTGTGAAAAAGGCTCGTGTTGCCTCAATACCTTCAAGCGCTACGGTGTCATCACTCTTCCCTTTTGGATCAATACACCAGACATTTACTGCAAAGTTGTAAAACTTGTTTATATCAGTTTTATAAACATATTTCATCCAGTTAGGGAAGATTATTGCGAGTCCGCCGCCATGAGGAATATCATAAATAGCACTTACCTCATGTTCAATATCGTGACTTGCAAAGTCAGTGTCTTTTCCACATGAAAGTGACAGATTTAGTGCCTGGGTTCCGCTCCATAGGATTTCTGCCCGGTAACCATAGTCATCGAGTTTTGTGAGCAGCTTAGGGCCAATAGCAACCACAGTCTTCATTACAGCTTCAGACATTCTATCCACAAGATAGGTGGATTTTGTAGGACTAAAATACTGTTCAAACACATGAGCCATAATATCAACCATTCCATAGACCGTATGATCTCGTGGAACAGTTGCGGTAAGTGCCGGATCAAGAATTGAAAATTTCGGCAACAATAGCGGTGTCCCAACTGCTCTTTTCATTTTTGAATCCCAGTTACTGATAACAGAATTACCATTGCATTCGCTACCGGTTGCTGCGAGTGTCAGAATGCAGCCTATTGGTAACGTTTCGGTAATTTTCCCTTTATTCATATAAAAATCCCATACATCACCACTGTATTTTGCCCCTACCGCAATTGCTTTTGCCGTATCAATGACACTGCCTCCGCCGATTGCGAGAATAAAATCAACCTTTTCCTTTTTGCAAATAGCGACGCCTTCATGTACAGTCGATAGACGCGGATTGGGAAGAACTCCCCCAAGTTGTAAATATTCAATCCCTGCAGTCACAAACTGTTTTGCTACATTGTCAAACAACCCGTTTGACTTGATGCGTTCACTTCCGTAAACAATCAGTACTTTTTTCCCATACTGTGAACATTCAGCTGCGATATCAGCTTGTGTGTACGCCCCGAAAAATATTTTACATGGTGAATGCCATACAAAATTATTCATTTCATTTCTCCTTAAAAATGTTAATAGCCTTTTCCTTTAATATCAATTATACAATCTGCAGTTTCTATTACTGACGGATATATCATGACAAATTTATCCCACCATGGATTCAAATTGCCAACTTGTGAATTAACACAGGTATTGTAAATCACCTTTGCCCCGAGTTTTTCATAAAACCCCGGTACTGCGGTCTGAAACAATGAACAGTCATAGTGCCCACTGTCCACCAGCGTAAATGCCTTTCTGACAATTTGATGCCCATAGCCATTGAGCCGCTGTGATGTAGCAACGCACACACAGGCAAGTGCACAATTTCTGAGTAGCTGCTTCCCTATCATGACCTCTCTAAGAAATACTCTTGCATACCCGCTGACAATACTATCGCACTTTAAAATAATATGACGTTCTTCCGGACGATCCGCGAAGAATAGTGCAAGCTCCTCTTCGTGACTATGTTCAATTCCATCCTTTGACGGCCAAATGGAGCGAACCAGTTGAATAATACTGATTTTATCAGAAAGTGTAATCGCAGTATGTGTTGTAATGATCAATTCATGATTATCTGATGCCATTAACACTCCTTCTCACCATGTACGCATCAAGTGGATAAACCGCATTCAATTACTAAATCTAAAACAAACAGTTGATTCAATGCAACATTCTGAGACATTTTCTTACTCTATTACTAATACATGCTTTACCACCGCTTTGCATTACCATTGTATTGCACACATTATACTAATGTCATTACTATTATAATTCTGGCAAAAGTATATTTCTGGCAAAAGCTTGTGCATCTATGATTCATTGTTTATTTTGATTAAATATTACAATTGTAAATAACACGATGGTATAACCATAACTACCTTTATATCAATACATTAAAGCAGTACCTATGTAAAAATCGAACTATTTTATACACACCATGCACATCACATTACAGCACAAAATCTGGAGGACTAATGAAAGCTCTTGGAATCTGTCTGGGCGCATCGAGTATTAAAACTGTGGTGCTTTCAGAAAATAAAGGCCTCTATGCACTTTCTGATATGCACGTGCTAACCCATGAAAGCAATCCCAGAGACGCATTTAAAACACTACTTGAAAAAATTGGTTCGGAGCATATCGATTACTGCCTTCTCACCGGACGAAAATTCAGAGAGGTAGTCGATTTGCCCTCAATTACAGAACCGGAATCACTTGAATCTGCGCTTCAGTATCTGAGACTTGACGGGAAGTTACAGGGACATTTCGATGCAATTGTCAGCCTGGGTTCAGAAAGTTTTCTTTTGTATACACTTCATGATGATTTGACAATAGGCACAATAGAAACTGGTAATAAATGTGCATCAGGAACAGGAGAGTTTTTTCTTCAGCAGATCCGCCGCATGAATCTATCAATTGACGATGCGGTTAAAGCGGCTACTGATTCTGAACCTTATAAAGTTTCAGGACGCTGCTCGGTATTCTGTAAAAGTGACTGCACGCATGCGCTCAACAAAGGAACACCGACAGGAAAAGTAGCTGCCGGCCTTTGTGAAATGATTGCAGGTAAAGTACTTGACCTCCTTGACAAATCACCGGGAACAAAAATCATTGCTGTTGGTGGTGTGACTAAAAACAGTGTTATCATGAACATGCTTCGCAGTAACGTTGACACACTTTTGATACCTGACAGTGCCGATTATTTTGAAGCTCTTGGTGCTGCGTATCACGCATTAAAAAATAAAATAGTTTTTCAGAAAAAAAACGATTCCCTTTTCGCAAAACACCGCAGTTCTTTTCAGGAGCTTCCACCATTAGCGAATGCCAATGATCTCGTTGTTTTTGAATCTATTCCCGAAGAAAAGGCATCGGATGGTGATGAGCTGATCCTTGGTCTTGATGTCGGCTCGACGACAACAAAAGCTGTTGCCTTACGAATGAGAGACAATGCTATTGTCGCAAAAACGTATCTTCGCACCAATGGTGACCCTGTTGCTGCAAGCCGTGAATGTTATGCCGCGATAACATCACAGATTACTGCAAATGTTCACTTTGTCGGCCTCGGCACAACCGGATCAGGACGTCAGATTGCAGGATTACATGCAGGAACCGATTCCGTAATCAATGAAATTATCGCTCACGCCACTGCTGCAGCTTATTTCGACCCCGATGTCGAAACGATTTTCGAAATCGGTGGTCAGGATGCAAAATACACCTATCTTGTCAACGGTGTGCCATCAGATTATGCGATGAATGAGGCATGCAGTGCAGGAACAGGTTCTTTTCTTGAGGAATCTGCGCAGGAATCAATGGGTTTTGATTACAGGGAGATACAGGATATTGCCATAAGAGCAAAGCGTCCGCCAAACTTCAATGATCAGTGCGCTGCGTTTATCAGTTCTGATATCAAGACAGCATCACATGAAGGTATTGAACGCGAGGATATTGTTGCCGGACTTGTTTACTCTATCTGTATGAATTATGTAAACCGGGTTAAAGGCCGGCGCCCGGTTGGTAAAAAAATACTTATGCAGGGTGGTGTCTGTTATAACCGTGCCGTACCGCTTGCAATGGCAAATCTTATTCATCATCAGATTATTGTGCCTCCTGAGCCTGGTTTAATGGGTGCATTCGGTGTTGCACTTGAAGTTAAAAATCGTATTGTCAATGGCCTGACTCAGAAAAAGTCGTTCGATCCGGCCGCACTGGCATCACGTGATGTCACCTATGGTAAATCGTTTATCTGCCATGGCGGAACAGAGCATTGTGACCGCGGCTGTGAAATCGCCATGATTGTTATTGAGGGTAAAAAGTATCCATTTGGCGGAGCCTGCAATAAATACTACAATTTAATTCATCATGTGGAACACAACACAAAAGACTATGATCTTGTAAAGTTTCATCAGGATCTTATTTTCAGAGAAGTATCAAAAAAACAGCATTCTGTAAACAAAGGTCCATCAGTTGGAATCAACCGGGCATTTCTTACTAATATGCTCTTTCCGCTCTATGAGAAATTTTTCCATGAACTTGGGGCTAAAATAATTCTCAGCGATTCGGTCGACCCTGATGGTATCAAGCGCAAACGTAGTGCATTCTGCTATCCCGGAGAGATCTCCCATGGTGCATTTGCAAATCTTATCAGTAAAAAACCTGACTTTGTTTTTATTCCGTCAATAATAGAACTATACGTTGACAACGCAAGAACACGCCGACGGGAACATCAGTGTACCTGTCTGCTGCTGCAAAGTGAGCCTTACTACCTTAAAAGTGCCTTTAAGGATATCGATCCATCAATAAAAGTACTCAGTCCGATTCTTGACTTTTCACAGGGCTATGAAACTCAGGAGGCAGAATTTATATCAATCGGCGTAACCCTCGGTGTATCAGAGAGCAACGCAAAAGCGGCCTATCATGCGGCGGTTAAGGCGTTCAAGGATTTACAGCTGGAGATACAGCAAAAAGGTATTGAAGCCCTTAATAAGCTTGAAAACGATCCCGATTCAATCGGTATTGTTGTTTTTGGCCGCTACTATAATGCATTTGCAGCCGAGGCGAATATGGGTATCCCGGAGAAATTTGCATCCCGCGGTGTTACCCTTATTCCCTGGAGTATCCTCCCCTATCAGCAGGAGGAATGTGAATATGAAATTAACTGGGCCATCGGTCAGAATCTCATGAAAGCATCAAAATTTGTTGCACGGCATCCACAGCTATTCGGTGTCTGGATCACCAATTTCAGTTGCGGCCCCGATTCCTTTTTGTTAACCTATTTCCGCGATTTCATGAACATCAAGCCATCACTGACCCTGGAGCTTGACAGTCACACTGCTGATGCCGGTATCAATACGCGTATTGAAGCATTCCTTGACATTGTTGACCGATTCAGAAAAATGGTCAAACCGAAAACAAAGGCAGTTGATTTCAAACAATCAGAGATAGTTATTGAAAACAACAAACCCCGGTTTATCAGCTCTGATGATACCCATACTGATTTAAAGGATCCCTCGGTACACGTTTTGATTCCATCAATGGGTAAGCTGACAAGCGAACTCCTTGCAGCGTCTTTTCGCGGAAGCGGCATAAATGCATCTGCGCTCCCGGTCTACGATCGCGAAGCACTCCGCATTGGCCGTGCACATACCACTTGTAAAGAGTGTCTGCCGCTTATCCTTACCACCGGTGGTCTTCTTAAATACATCAATGAACGAAAAAATAAAAACGAAAAACTTGCCTATTTCATGCCAACATGCGGGGGAAACTGCCGGTTTACACAATACAGCGTTTTTCTTAACAAGTTAATCCAGAAAAATAAGCTTACCAATACAGCGCTCCTTACCATGACAAATGAGAATGGCTATGCCGGCTTACAGATTGGTGAAGTAATCAGTACACTCAAGTCCGTGATCATTTCCGACTGTATGGAAGATATACGGAATAATATCCGGATTGTTGCAAAAGATTATGATACAGCCATGAACACTTTTGAGCATGTCTGGCAGAATATCATCAGTAATTTCGCTGATCAGAAAACCAGAAACCTGAGCAGGATACTTGACAATGCTGCAAAAGAACTTTCGACAATTGCTTTAAAATATCCGCTTGCACAAGCAAAAACGGTATCGCTTCTTGGTGAAATTTTCGTACGCCGTGATTATTTCTCCTGCCAGGATCTCGTCGAACGGCTTGCAAAAAATGATATTGTCGTACGCCGTGCGCCGCTTCTTGAATGGCTTAATTATTGTGATTATAATGTCAAAAAGGGGATTTACGATGCCCAGTTCAATCTGAGCGGGTACCTTGAATTCAAAGCAAAAACATTTCTTCAATCTATTTACGAAAAGACAATAAAGCGTGCACTTGCACGATCAGGTCTTTACATTTATGAACCGGTTAATGTACATGAAACGATGGATTACGGCAGTAACTTCTTTAATATCCGGTTTACCGGTGAGGCAATTCTTGTAGCGGGTGCGTTTTTTAAGGATATTTTCCATTCGATTCATGGTGCAATATCAATCGGGCCTTTTGCCTGTATGCCAACTCGCATTATCGAAGCTGTCATGACTGCAGAAGCAAATATGGATACAGCACAAAAGATCGGCGCCGCACACAGTGATCATGCATCCAAAATAAAGGGCGGTCTCCCATTTCTTCCAATCGAATCTGACGGCAATCCGTTCCCGCAGATTCTTGAGGCCCGTATTGAAGCGTTCTGTTTACAGGTTGAGAGATTCAAAAAGAAACGTCAGGTCGGAATGGGAAGCGGGAAGTAAGATGTTGTAAAAAGCAATAAATCTTTTTTGCGTATTATTAAACACCCGAATTAGTTTCACAGCATCATTAAGAGACCAGTTCTCGTTGTAAGAGAGTTTTTCTATGAACCACCGGATATCAAACCTATAGGCATAACACCTGTTGTTACATTAAATGGTACAACCTTACTGATAAGTACGCGAGAGTTCACATCATGAACTCCAAGCCTGAAACCAATCGTTTTCACAATAATTATTATTCTATCGTCAGCATTCCTGTAAAAAGCGTATTATTGCCTGCATTACATTTTACCATGTAAATTCCCGAATGTACTATGTGGCAAGGTACTGTAATAATCGCTTCACCGTTAATCTGGTTACTGATATGTTGTGAATGAATCTTTTTACCCTGTACATTGAAAATTGATATTGTGATTGACAAGTCTGGAAATGATGCATTTTTTAGATGTATTCCCTGATTGTCAAATTGAAGAACCGGTCTTTTACCTGCGATTTTAGTGCATTTGTGCCGTTTTGTAATCGCTGAATTCCCTGAGCCAGGTCTTTTTGCGTCACATGGGGTGCTAAGATTCAGTCCTGACGCAATATCTGACCAGTCATAAAAACCAAACTGCGAGCCACTTGCAGTTCCAAGATGAAATGCTGCCATACCATGTGGAAACTGCGATCCAAGCGGAATTGCGGTTACATCGAGCCCATCACAATCCATCATCCCGTCAGGGATAACCGATCCAATGAATTCATTAGTAACGCGGTCATACACTATAATCTCATTTTTCCCCTGGTTTGACAGAAGAATATAACCGTTATTGTCGTCGCACCTGTAAATATTTATACCCTCTCTGTCAGCCACGATTCCATCATCTTTTGCGAATGCGCTTATTAAAGTATTTTCGTTTTTATCAGGATCTGCATAGTACTTGAGAATTTGATAGTTTTCGTCACTGATATAGATATATCCAAGCTCATCATCACAGCAGATACCTTCGCACAGATCGCCCTTTATGTCACTGCCACCCCATTTACGGACAATTGTACCCTTAACCTTTCCGGCGCCATCACTTTCCAGTCGTATCTGTGTAAAATCTGTCTGGCTGCATCCTGCTACTATCGAAAAAAGTGCACCATCTGAAGGACGGAGATAGAGGCCATGGCCATATGCTTCATTCTGCCCTGTCAGAATTCCGTCACTGGTTGTAATCTCTGTAAGTACGCCATCCAATGTTTCTGCATATGACGGATTAATCTTAAAAATTCTGATTTTATTGTAGGTATTGTTGCCTGATTCCCGATCCACACACACAAGTACATCTATTGTATCATCTCCAAAAACTACACTATATCTGATATCAGGATTCTGCGGCCGATGAAATAATGTTTTCTGCAATAACGTTCCATCAAGTGTATAGGCATATAGTCCTCCATACTCAACTGCGGGTCCCTTATCGTTTACAAATACAAGACTCTTTTCCGGATCTGACGGGTTTACCCAGATCGCACAATCGTCAACATCATTTCCTGTCGAAGCTGTAGTGAACTTTTTTGGAATAGAAATTTGTGCTGATACTGTAAAGAGAGGGAAAAAAATAAAAACCAGTAGTATGAGTCTGGACGTTAAAGACATTTTAACAAACTCCCGAAAAAAAATAGATCGAATATGCTATACCCTCAAGATACCTTATTCCAACAAGAATTATTCAGTCTAATGATTTTTAGTGTTCTTTATAAAGAACACCTGGAGTGAGAAGCCTGTGTTTCTCGATGCTAACGCACCCGTAAAGTCTCTTAATGAGTCGCCATCGGTGATTTATTAACGCTGGATTGTTTTTCGGCAACCATAACAAAAGTTGGTCGTAACCTTTTTACCAGATAAAAAGGGAATTGAATGAAATCCAATTTAGTTTTCAGTTTTCTATTCATTACAAATTTTGTCAATAATGTTTTATAACCACATTTACGGAATGAAACATCAATTTCAGATGGCATATACTCACGTCGATGTATCCCTTCGTTTTCATAGCAACTCTGTGAAAAAGTAAGTTCGGCATCGGCAAGAATTGGTCTCATAAAAAAAAGATTCCGTAAGTGCCAGAGCGAGCCAAGGTTAGGTGTAGAAACAATAACTTTTCCATTATTTATAACCGTTGCAGTTACTTTTTCCAGTAATTTTGCAAAAGGAATATTCAAATGTTCGATTACTTCAAGACATAGTACAAAATCAAAATTATTGCCAAAACCTGATAGGTCTAAATTGGCAATGTCAACTCCATAACTTTTAATATTAAGAGATTTATAATAGTCAGAATTCAACTCAATAGTTTTCGGAAAATCAACTACAGTAACTGTACAATCGAATTTACTTGCTAAAATAGCCTCTATATAAGCACATCCTGCGCCAATAGAAAGTACTTTTGCCCCATTGTTAATATACGATGAGATAATTTTGAACGTTTCATAATATCTGACAGTTGAGTCCAATAAATAATCATAATCTTGTGAATTAATCTTTGAAGACAATGACCTGCATATGCCAAAGAATTCTGAATAGTTCATTATTACCTCTGTAATACCTGGTAAGTTAGCAACTTCAATGCTTCTATCTCTTTATTTTGTTTTTCAATAATGACTTTTTGATCCTGGATTGCTTTTGTTAAGATAGCAGTACCTCACGATTTTGCAATTCATGTGAAACAGATACTATACCATCGAAAAAATATGTTTATGAGATCATTTGTGCAATCTGTTTTTAATACCTGTAAATAAATGATCATCGATTTCGTAACGCATAAAAAATAAAGGGACATTAACTTGCACAGAGCATAAAAACGCACAATCTGATTTAACTACCGGACAATCCAGAGTCATTGCTATCATTTCTGTTCTAATTTTTTTTGCATTTTTTAAAAACACTATTTAAATATTCAATGAAAATGATCTCATTTTCTAAGAATGTTTGTTAGCCTTTATCAAATAAAATGTGCACAATAATGATGTTTTGCTTATATTACAAAGAATTGGAAGTATAAACAACTAACAATTTATGTATTTAAGTGTTCTATTATTTAACTCATAATCAATAAATGCATCAGGTAGGATATTGGAGAGTATCCAAATCTGTAGTATTAGTAGGTTAGATTTTTCACGAGAGGGAGAAGGCATGTTGAAAAACGTATGGAAGAACGTTGTAGTTTCGGGTCTTGGAATTATGCTTGCCGGTTTAAGTGTACTGGCGCAAACGCCATATTATTTACCGGAAGCAGTCGGATATGCAGCGGGAGTTACCGGTGGCGGTACACCGACAGCATCAAATACCGTTACCGTAAAAACTGCATCAGAACTTGCTGCTGCGCTTAACGGGAGTGCATCGGTAATTCTGGTATCAGGTTCCATAACAACAGAACGTATCCAGTTCACCGGAAAAAATAAATCGATTATCGGCCTTCCGGGAGCAAAGTTAATTAACCTTAATCAGACTGCAAGTGGATCCGGAATTTTGAGTATTAAAGAAAATTCCGGTTCTACAAATATCATTATCAGAAATATAACCTTTGTCGGACCCGGAGCCTATGACGAGGATGGCTGGGATCTTTTTACCAATAAAGGGTGTACAAAACTATGGGTTGACCATTGCGAATTTCAGGATGGAATGGATGGCAACTTTGATAACACTAATACTGCCGATAATATCACAGTATCATGGTGTAAATTTACCTATTTAAAAGCACCAAAAGCTGGTGGTTCAGGTGGTTCCAAAGATCATCGGTTCTCAAATCTTGTCGGGGGATCAGATACGTCACCGACAACTGATGGCTTGTATAATATCACCTGGATCAACTGCTGGTGGACGAATGGGTGTGTTGACAGAATGGCCCGGGCACGAAATGCAAAACTTGACTTTCTGAACTGTTACTGGAACAGTAATGTCGCAAGCAAATATATCCACCTCTCTCCCGGAAAAAATGGAACATTTGTTTATGTTGCCAACGGAATATTTGCAGGTCCCGGTGAAGTTGTCAATCTGGAGAAAACCGGTAATAACAATGTTACCTTTTCAAACTGCACAAATGCAGTTAAAGACATCGGTTCAAAAGTTGCTGCACCAACCTATACCTGGAGTCCCACACCGGTAGCAAATGTTGTCAGCATGGTAACGAATGCAACATGTGGTGCAGGTGCAACGCTTCAGGTAACACCCTCAGGTATTGTCTCGTCAAGCTGTGGAACAAGCGACGTTATCGCACCGGTTAGTGCTGAAAAAAATACCGCACCTGTTGTTATTGATAATGACCTCAATGTCAATTTTCCGATATCATGTTCAGATAATGCAAGCGCAACATTTTTCACAATGAGCGGTCAGAAGGTATATACTGCATTCAAAACACATAATGCAGCATCAAATGTAAGGACTATTAATCCCGGTGTTTATTTTGTAAAGATGATGGATAATGGTCATGTTACGATGGGTACGTTTGTAAAGAAGTGATTTTTGGGCATACATTGTCTGAACCGTGATTTGCTTGATTACCCTGATTTTCTTGATTTCTTTTAATCATGGTAATCCTGTAATCCTTACAATCAAGGTTCAGACAGCTTAATCACATTCTGTCAATTATATCATTACGCAACGTTTTCAACTGTAAAAACATCTCATAATCGACTTTTTCTTCACATTGTAACTTTTTCTTAAGTTCTTTATTATCCCAATTCAGAAATGGGTTGGTAGCTTTCTCTTCTTGTAATAAAACAGGAACCGTCGGTAATCCTTTTTCCAATCTGTTGCACCCCTCAGCATAACGTTTCTCAACCGCTACATTTTTAGAATCGATTGTTCGTCCGATATGCATAGTTTTTTTGAAATACTCATGTCCATAAAAAAGGGCAGTTTGTTCCGGTAACATTCGTATCTTTTGCAGTGTTGTGAACATATAGTGCGGATCAGCATCACCAATACTTCCATAACTACAAGGAAAGAGTATATCTCCTGTAAATAATACTTCCATTGATGCAGCATACCATGAAATATTATTATGTACAGTAGCAAGAGGTAAACCGGATGCATAGTGTCCCGGTGTTGACAATGCTTCAATAAATGTTGTGCCAAGTACTACCCTGAAACCATCTTTCACAGGAACATGCTTTACGGGTAACGAGGCATGCTCTGCAGCATAGACTGGTACTTCATATTTTTGAACAGCATTTTTAACATCGTTGACATGATCCATATGATCATGCGTAACCAGTATACCCTTTACCGTAAGCGCCCTGTCTGATATTACTTTGTCAATCGGTGTAAACGATGATGGATCAACAATCAACGCTTCGTTATGGTGCTCAATAATATATGAATAATTATCCCGCAATGTTGGAATAATTATTACTTTTGATACACGATCACAGGAAATGTATTCTGTCGTATTTGTAACCATACAGGAATTCCCTTTTATGTTTGCTATAGCATGAAAAAACTTCCACACAACTCTGACTATACTAAACTGGAGAGATACCAAATTCAACCCGACTCACAAAAAATCTTTTCAAGATCCCATCGGGATCAAATATTTATAGAATGCATGACAACAAAAACAATCCGCGTCCCGTAGGGCCGCTATATTTAATGTATATCACGCAATTGGAGATAGATCTGTGCGAAAGTGTTTGCCATACAATTTAAGAGACACTGTATAAATTGTGCATTTACTATAAATAGTATGTCCCTCCATGACAAAAAAGTATAATCTAATGCATCCATAACAATTCGCTACCACCCTTCCGACATTTTCTCCTCAATATCTCTCCTTGATAATACTTTTGAACATAGTTCCCAGCGATTTTCATCAGGGTTGAGTGATGAGCGATAACGAACGGTGAATGCATTTTCTGCAACTTTTCGTAAATGAATATACTCATCCATTGCGTCAATTAACTTTACTTCATCGTCAATCCAGTCGTCCTGAATTGTATCCGGTAAAGAACCGAAAATGTCATACGTATCTTTTAAGCGTTGCGACAATGCGCTGTATACTTTCTCATCCTGTGTATCGTTGTAGACAAGGTTAAGCATATCAACTGTCCGGCGTGCCTGACCAAAACGTTTTATTCGTCCAAGGCGCTGCTCCAAACGTGATGGATTCCAGGGTAAATCGACATTAATAAGAGTGCCCAGTGTTTGAAGATTCAAGCCCTCACAAGCGGCATCGGTAGCGACAACAAGCCGTATCTCCCGTGTCTTGACAGCACGCTTAATGGAATCGCGTTCTACCGCATTAAACTGGTTGTTACGAAAGAGACCACTTTTTCCTGCACCGGCATAAACAGCAATTGTCTCTTCAGGTAATAGTTTTGCAAGTTCGCGTGCGACCCAGAATGATGTATCAAAATATTGACTGAAAATAATGCACCCGTGCTCAAGCCAGTGTCTATTGTCACTTGTAAACTCAGTGAGAAACCATCTGACTGTTTCAAGTTTTGGGTCTCGTGCTTCGGGTCGAGACAATTCACGAACAATATCATTGAGACAATTAATTTCCGCAGATGTCATCTCTGCAAGTATGTGTTCTTCATCTTCAGCATTTTCATCATCATCAAATGCAACCCTGTTTAACATTGCATGTGCTGTAGCAAGTCCGGATGCAAAACTTGAGCAAAGCCGCTGTAATAGTAGTGTTTTCATAAAACCTGCAGCTTTAGTACGTTGCTGAAGCAGTTTACAGAATTGTTCTGTTGCTCTGTATGCCACTTCAAAAGGTGTGTTCGTTAATAAACCGATACCTGAAAATCGTGAATTGTAAAGGTGTTGCTTTTCCATAAGCGGATGTGTCGCCACACCCACTTTTTCAAGTAATCCGTCATCTTCCAGTTGCTTCCGTTTACGTACGACAACATGGCGTAAAACCGGATTGTTTTTTACAAAGAAATTACTTCCTATCGCTTGCGGCAGCACCATTTCTTTTATGGTAAAATCGAGTTCTTCATGTTTGACAGAACAATAAAATTCTTTATCCGATAACGATAGTGTATCGCGAACCTGCCCGATAATAGTGTCTTCACTTCCCGGCGGCAACGGATTTGAAAGCATCTGCCAGATTACTTCCGTTGAGTGAACATCCTCCTTGCCGGTAATATACGGAATAACAGCATTACTATCGCGCCATGATGAAAGAGCATCACCAAGTACAAATTCTGCGCCGGTGTTAAGAATTTCAAGCAGATCCCAAAGTTCACTAACCCGCGTTTGAATAGGGGTCGCTGTACCTAAAAGTAAATGTCGTGTTTTTTTTGCTATACATTTCATAAAATAGAGCAGGTTGTTTGGCTCATCGGCTGATAGTCCAATGCCGCCCTTTACACGTGCTTTATGCGCTTCGTCAAGTATCACCGTTCCATAATTAAGCGCGAGTAAGTTTGCTGCTTCGCGGCCAAACTGATGTCCATCGAATTGATGAAAAATAAGCCCTGTGGAGACAATCGCAATTTGACAAGGACAATTTTTAATGGTTTCAGATAGCCCCTTGACCGATAATTGCTGTCCTTCGGACCCTATCCAGACTTTCTTTTGAGAAGACCAGACTGCGCTTGGTACACCAAGCCGGTCTTTTAGTTCGACCTGCCATTGAAACAGTAGCGTTGACGGAGCAAGAATAAGCACTCTACCATCGTCAAGAAGTGCAGAAACAAGAGCACTTGTCGCCATTGAAAGCGTTTTTCCTAATCCAACTTCATCGGCAATCAGCAGGCGACATTTTCCATATTTTGCCCGGTGTTCAATAAAGAGCGCAACAAAAGACCGTTGCCAAGGTTGGAGCTGTTCTCCACCTCTGTAAAGAGGCGCTTCCACCATTGCTGCAGCAGGAATTGCATCTGCTTCGAGTGTATCAACCTTTATTTCCTGACGTTCTGCGACACGGTTGATTTCGGAGATAATAATATCGGGAAGTGGTATGGCATCGTTCCAGAGTGCTGCAAATTCTGCTTCCACCCAGTCTGCACTTGCAGTGTCGTCGTCCTGCCATACAAGTTCATAGTTTGATGCGAAAGCATTCTTTGTCTCATTGACAGAACCGATAAATGATACCCGGCGTCCATCAGGGTAATGTATAACACCAGCTTTACCATGAAGAAATAACCGTTCCCTTGGGACAACTCTTATTTCCACATTGCCTTTTGTCAGCAGGTCTTTAAGTTTTCTGTAGTGATCTTTGTAGAGAATTGATTCCGAGGCGACATCAACCTGATTCCATTTTTCCTTGAGTGCACTATCCCGACCGCTTGCGACCTGAAAGTCTATAAGGTCAAGTTCACTGTTGCAGAGTATTTTGACTTCAGGGATAGCAGCGATCTCCTCACCGACAAGTTCAAATATTGAACTTCGAAAATATCCGGCTATGCGATGGTATACTGTTGCGCCTTTAAGAATTACTGATAAGAATTCCTTGTCAAGGTTTTCTGTACGTGATGAGAATCTGCGGAGTGTCATAAATAGTATTCCTTAACCAATGCTCCCATTCAGAATCTTTGTAATTGCCTGATGAAAAACGTTAAAGCTTTTAGAGCGGTTCACATTAACGTTCATGTGTGGAGTTACCGTTCGTGCACATTCTATTTTGCGAAGTCCTGTAGAAAAATATCCGGAGTTTTTTAAAACACGCTCAAGTGCTTCCCAGGTACCGCCTTTTATTAAATCCGGATCACGGTATGCTGCTTTGCCTGCAATGTTAGCATTGACTTTGGGGTAGGCTGTTTTTACCGCTTGCCAATCTCCAAAATACCACGATTCAAGTTCCTCTATCACAATTCGATTTGTTACTTTAAATTTCTGCCCGGTTTTTGCTGCAGTTCTGGTGAGTAACCCGGCTGTGGCACAGTGTTTTTCAAGTTCACGTTTCAGTTCTTTGCAATCATCATCATCCCGGTCTACCAGTACCAGAATAGACCAGTTTGCAGGCAGCCAACTGCTATACCCCTTAAGACGTAATGGTAGCTGCTTAAGCATGTCGTTTTTACACTGAAACCGGATAATCTGAAAAGTGACACCATTAAGCAGTTTGGGCAAAAGTATCTCAAGTGCGGCTTCCATTGAATATTCTTCGACAAATACAACTAATTTTTCAACCATCATCTGGACCTTTTTTTAAGCTCTTTTGGCGCACCTGCATTGACTAACGGATCTCCGAGTCCAAAATGACCTTCCATCCACAAATAACCCAAAGATGCTCCCTGTTCAAGCATTTCCTGAATACCTTTAATATCTGATGCCGTGACTACTTTTGTAAATCCAGTATGATCCCTGTAGAGAATCCTTACCTCTTCTGCTTTCATTGCATTAAGTAAAAAAGGTGAATGACTCGTAATAAGCAGTTGACTTTTCTCAGAAGCCGCTCTGCACTCTTCAGCAAGTTCTGGTAACAATCTTGGGTGAAGAAAGTTCTCCGGTTCCTCAATTCCGATAAAACGAGGAGGCTCCGGGTCGTGCAAAAGAGTTAAATATGATAACATCTTCATCGTTCCATCTGAAGCGAATTTAGATAGAACGGGTTTATCAAAAGGCGCATCTTTAATTTGCAAAAGAAGACGGCCGTCAGGCATTGGTTCTGCATCAACCCGCTCCAGTCGGGGTATTCGCTGCTGGAGAATTTTAAATATTTTTTCCAGACGTTCGGGAAACTGTTCCTTAAGATATTGGATTACATTGGGTAAATTATCCCCACTCTTACTTAAACGCTCCTGCGGACCAGCTTCCGGCTGGCTGCGTGTCTGATCGATTGATAAATAGGAGACATACCAATCGGTTATAAACTCCCTTAACGCTGCAACACGTGGGTGTTCTGAAAATTGCCCAAGTGTATTTACCGCAATCAAATCAGCAGAACGAAGATTTGTCTCAATCCGTTTATCTTCTTTGTCAGGCATTTCTCCACTAACTGCTTTTCCAATGCCTTTCCTGAAATCTATAAAACGAAATGGTTGACCATATTGTTCGCCACGTCGCCATTGCAACCACTCCTCAACAACCTCAGGCCCTTTTTTTCCTTCGTCAATTGCCAGATGATACGTGATCACCGGCATTTTTGGTTGTTCACGATATTTTAATTCAAATACAATCGGCCCATCAGCACCACGACTCTTTAATTCCTTACCTCTTCCGCGTCTGTCCCATGCGTGCCGCAGTCCAAATTGAAAGCACTCCGATAAAAAATTAAATACATCAAAAATTGTCGATTTACCACTTCCGTTGGGACCGAGTAACACCGTCATAGGTGTGAGCTTCTCTAAGGTGATACTTTTCAGAGCACGATAATTTTTCACACTTATCGATTCTATTCTGGGTACTGCAGGCTTTTTATTTGGTGATGATCGTTGAGCCATCATACAACCTTTCTATTAGTATTCTATCAAATTACAATCTCTGATTTCTTATTGCCTCGGCAAGCACCCGTGCTGAGGATGCTTCTTTTTCGTAAAGGTGCATCGGTTTGAGATCTTCCCGTTTTGTTGCAAGAAAATCTGCCATGATAATCAGGAGTGGTTTTACCTGAAGGTAATTCGGGCCGCAATTGGTCATCAGGTGCAGCAGGACATCGTCAATTTCGGTGTCTCGCTGTACTTCATACATAGCATACAATAATGCCCGCAGGGTTGTTGATGCAATTTCTGCGGAACCGCTCATCAGTTCACCTTTAAATTCCTCTGCGGTACGCATACGTGCGGCGTTTGCTTTTGCACTTGCCATAAGGGCGTCGAAATGATGTACACGGAATGCTTTTGCAAAATTCTGGTAGTTGTCAAGCGACTTTTCCCCTTGTGCCTCCATGTCTACCATCTTGAGGTAATACCGTTCGATTGGTGCAAGGCGCTGCCACTGCTCTTTTTCAAAACCGATAGGAACAAGGAATTGCACCGCAGTCTGTACCGCAAAATCGATGAGTTCATCAACAAAATTCTTTTGTCCTTTTTTACGCGGTGCCGTCGCTTCTGTTTCCATATCCTTTCCGTCAATAACGGAATAGGTGGTAAGAACCCGCAGTGCTGCAGCATAGCCGGCCATCTGGATATCGGCGTCGTTATAGAGACCTTCGGAGTTTTCTTCACGGACCGTTTTGTCAAGCCCGGTGAGGCTTTCGACCTGTTTACGTACGGCGTCTTCAATCTCCCAGCCAAGTTCATCACGGAACGATTCTTTGCGTTCGATACGTTTACGGAGTACGAGTAATACCGTTCCGGTAACATTGGCACCCTGACGAAGTGCGGAATCGGTTTCGGTAACAACATACCATGCTGCAGTTACCTGTAAACCGGCAGCCCAGACAATATTTGCCATATCAGCCCAGATGGAGCCACTCTGGTGGGTAAACATGAGTACCTGAATCCCATTATCGGGCATCATCTGGCCCATTTTCCGGTACGCCGCAACCATTCCTTGTCTGAATCCATCATCTTCACCCTTGACAGCAAGCGAGCGACGGCTGTCCCATGTCCAGTGTGCGAATTCAACAGGTGGATTTTTACGAAGCCATGCAATAAAAAACTCGGTTATTTCTTCATATTTTACAGCATCACCGTATGGTGGATCGGTAATGTATATGTCGTTTTCTGTTGCAAGTTCTTGCGCCGGATGTGTATTCACGGTATACATTGCTTCATCTATTGGGAAATGTTTTGATGATTTAGTTAACAAATCTTCAAAATTTGAACTCGCTCTGCAGCCATACGTATAGAGCGTGTTTAATGCCTGATTGTCAAATACAGCCTGTACACAACCACCACCACCACTTGCAGAATCCCAGCGTGACAACCGTGAGTTTTGATTAATAAGTCTTGCCAGTGGAATAGCTAATAACCCATTGATTTGTTGACGAACAAGACCCGCTGATAGTAATTGCCGTGGATTAAACAAATGGTGCCAATAGGTCCATCCACGCTCACGGTAAAGTCGCTCTGTTTCATTTCCAGGTTCAATTTTCATGTCAGGAATACATCCTTTTTCCTGCCATTCAGAAAAGTGTTCAGTTATAAAATCGATTACTTTTTGTTCACGTTGTAAATCGGCAGCTGTTACTTTTCTGAACTCGTATTCTTCACCCTTGCCTGATTTCTTTTTTCTTTTCCACAAAACACAATAAAGTCTCTCCTGAAAGACATCTTCTTTACGGGGAATAAAATCAGATTTTTCCCAAAGTCTTAATTTATTTCCACTCACTTTACCTTCAGTAAAATCACCCCTAAGTGTGGATATTTTCGTGCGGATTAAATTTATTCCATCTGGTGAATGAACAACATAACCATCCTGAACAGTGCCCTCTCTTGCAGCTTCTATTTCTTCATCGGTAGTAACATACGCAATATCAATTTCGTATCGTTTCTCTGCATGTATAGGAATTAAATTGGCAATTACCTTGTAACTCTTACAACTAACAACCCTTGATGGCAGTAAAGGCACCATCCAACCTGTTTCAGGGCAATTGACTTCATTGCAATATAAAAACGCTTTTGCATTCCACCCGTTTCCATCTGTTTCAATTCCCATTGTGTCTATAGTTGTACTTATATTTTGGGCTAATGCGTTTTGTTCTACTTTATTTTTGTTGCTTTTTTGAGAATTTGCACCAACAACATTAAATGCACCCCAGGTCAGCATACACGAAATAGGATTTAAATCTGACGCATAAACTTTACACCCTAAACGAGCTGCCTCGAATGGAATCTGGCCCGAACCGCTGAATACATCTGCAACTCTTGGCTTATGTCCAAAACGGGCAATTCCCATTTGTTCAACTAATTCGGGAAATGTTGTCGCACACGTACCAAGATGCTCATTAACCTCATTCCAGATATGGTCGAAGAGCGAACGATCGCACTCCTCCGGCCTTAATGCATCACGAACAAAATCTTTATACTTGACCTGGTATTGTGCGGAACGCTCATGTACCTTAAAAAAATCAACCTGTTTGGCATTTTTTTCAATAAGACGAATTTCAATCGACTCATTATCCATACCCATTAGCATCTCAAATATTTCAAGATCCCGTTTTAAAGCACCTGTAAACGGAAGCAACGAACCAAGAATACATGCTTTATTGAGAATAAGTGGTTTTCGGCCTTTCCAGTAACCACCAAGACTCACCAGCGTTTTACCGGAACCAGCCATCTGCTCTTTAAAACTTTCGACCGACAGTTTCTGAACGGGAAAAAGGTGCTCTATAAGTGCTGGTTTATTGTTCCATGAGTTTGGTTCAAGCATTTGATGTCATCCAGTCAAGAAGAGCTGCAATTTCCGGTGGTATAACCGCGGGGTTCCCAGCGGGGAACAGGTTTACGTCTGCGCGTTCGATAACTTTTGACAATGAGGTTGTCAAAGTGTTTGCATCGGCACCAAGCAATTTCCTGATCTCACCAAGGATAAACGATGCACGGTCTTTACCCCGCTGCCAGATCTCAGTGTGAAGCACCGTTGTTTTACCGGAGCTTTTAGGTCCCATTAAAACAAGTACTTCCGGGACGTCAAGCTCAAGACGTTTAAATCCTCTGAACCGTTCAAGTACAATCTTTTTAAGCATACCGGTTATCCTTCAATAAAATCGAATAAATTGGGTAGTGGTTCATCTGTTTTATTTTTTCTGCTTTTCGGCACTATTTTTTTGTCAACTTTAATACTGGTGCCGTCAGAGAGAGCACAATACAGCGCTTTGCGCCAGCCGCGACTGGTATCTTTATCACCCCCTGCTTCGGCAGCTGTTTTTGCAAAGAGCCACCAGCGTTCCTCGGGGCGTAGTGCAGACCATTTTTGACAAATAATAGCGCACTCATCAAGCGTTGCATGTTCAGCAGCCCAGGCAAGAACACAAAGCTCTTTGCCAAGAAAACGATCCAGTTTATTTTTGCCGGTACTCCAGGCACCTGTCTGCATTTTCTTCTTTTTTAGCCGCTCGTTAAAATCTGATCGGGCCTGATCCCGGATTGCGCTCCATAATTCGCGGGCAAGAATAACTCTGCACTCGGTAATCTCTTTTTTTGTTTCATGTCCGTTAAAGCCGAAATCTTCAATAATTTCCACCGGTTCCCGCGGAGCAACCGGGATATCAACGATAAAATGATGTGCACCGAACGCGATTGGTGCACCAAAACCGTCTGTTGCACTCATTGCTGCCGGACCTCATTTTGTTCAAGTTCAATGCCAAGTTTTTGAGTAAACTGTTCGAGGTCAAATCCCGATGCAAAATGGGCACGTTTGAATTGCATCAACACCGGAGAATCGACCGGCACAAATGCTTTAAGATCATTAAGCAGTTTCTCAAGCACCTCTGCACCGAGCCGGATATCTCCCAGGGTAAGGGTGATTACTTTCGAACCGTTGCCAATCGTAAGCACCACCTGCTCAAATTCAACACCTTTTTCGCGTGCAATGGTTAAGCCTTCATAGGTCTTTGCCGCTGAGTCAAGACGTTTCGGCTTGACAGTATAGATAGTCGCAGGCTCAGTACGTACAAGACTTATTCCCTTTTCACCCTCAGCCTTAAAAATAAACTCCCGCCGTGTCTCAAGACCTTCGCATTCCGCAAAGCATAACATCCTGATCTCATCCTGAGAATATAACGATACCGGCCCGGTATATTCGGTGCCGTTTCTTGGCTCCGATCCGTCAAGCGTATACCGGATCGTACCGCGAGGCGCAACAAAGAGCTCAACGCTCCGGGCAGTTTCATCATACCGGTTGCGCAATACAAGTGCGTTTTCCCAGCAGACCGGAGATCCGGTGTTGTTTTTTCCTGTGGGGTCAACAACAAGAAACTGTACACGCAGTGCATTGGTAACAAGCTCATTTTCCTTCAGGATTTGTGAGTTTTCACTCACGGATGTATCTTCTGCAAAGTAGATACGTGGAGCCGGGCCTGCGTTTAAGGCCTCTACTTTCAGTCGAACCGCACCAGCGTCGTCCGGGTCGCTCAGTGCATTTATCTGAACGCCTGTAGCTTTGGGTTTTGGCTTTTTTGTGATATAACCATTACCAAGATCTTCCCATAATCCGCGTTGACAGCATTCCTGAATTAGCAGATCAAGTCCCTTTGGCGGCATCCATGGCATTTGCGATTGTTGTTTTAATTTATCAGAGAGATCGTTTTTACGCATATCATTCTGATTTCCAAAAAGAAGTGCCTCTACCCGTGATTTTAGTGCATCAAAATTTGCCGTAACATCGGTATACAACTTAATCGGGTCGGAGGTAAGCGTTTTAACAATCTGCCGTTCCCCGTTGTAAACCTCATTTGACGGATAGGTAGTATCAAGTGCTTTTGACCGAAGCATCGGAACTGAACTTTGTGCACCGGGGAAAAACAACTTGTCAAAAACGGAAAGAATGGTGGTTTGAAAATCCTGTTCGTATTGTGCTTTTTTCTCATCAAATTCTTTACGCTGTGGATGTAAGGCGGTAATTTCATTGTCGGCTTTCATTGCTGCATACAAATGCCGTGCAGCTTTTTCAACGCTTGCAAACTGTGTTTTTTCACCAGTGAGCACCAGCAGATTATTTTTAACAGTCAATGAACTGAAAAACTGGTTAACGACTTCAGGAGGGATTTTGCCATCGGGGCTGACAATCAGCAGTGTTCTGCATAGTTTGAGCTGCGCTTCAGCCTCATCCATAATTGGCAATGGCAGTACTTTTTCGTAGGCTTCCCGTGTTTTGGGGGTATACATTTCGTTGAGCCGTGTCCGTATCAGTTCGTCAACCTTGTTCTGCGGAGCCTTTTCGGCGTATCCCTGAAGTTTCTTGGTAAGGTTTTCCTGTCTGTCAAAGTAGTATCTTCCTTCAAGTGTCTGGTGAAGATACCATGCAACTTTATGCAGCCCGGTAAATGCAAGTCTGTAATCACTGGGTTCATTAAGGGGCGATATCAGGCATTCGAGCAGTTCTGCATCGGTCAACCCTTTTACGGCATTGACCGCTGTTGACAAGCTGGCAGTAAGCAGTAAAGTTCCCGCTTCAGAGGCATTTGACCGACCAGTGTTGATATCAATTAACTGTGCGTGTGCAGATTGCTGTTGATTCCATAGGTCCATCGCGATGACATCACGCATTTCGGAAATGTCGGAGAGTTTTTCCCGAACTTCGGGCAGATTCAGATTAAAATGCTGTGCTCCGATAAGAAATACATCATTTTCATTTCGTTCCCAGACCGATTTCAGCAGACGGGAAACAAGTTCCATGAGTCCGCGCATCTGTTTGAATTTTTCGTTTTCCTTAAAAAGCGCAACAAGGTTTTTAAAGCGCGGGTGAAATGGATAGGTTTCCATGATTTCGTCTGCAAGCGATTCGGCACTTCGCTCAACCGCTTTTGCTTTTGCTGCTTCACTGAGTTTCTTTGCAAACGCCTGTGCAACATCCTGAATCACACTCTTATTTGGTAAAGAAACAAATAGTCGTTTACGCAAAATTTCATAGATTTCACTTGATTCCAGATTGACCGGTGTGATGCTGATTTCCGCGCGACCGATCTCCTGTTTTGCATCATCGAGTGCTTTTTGAATCAGCTTGCCACCGGTGGCATAGGCGGCTTCAAGGTCGGAGACGACTATACAGACATTCTTTCGTTTTTGAGCAGCAGTAAGCATATTTGCAAATGCCCTTGTGAGCACATCGGCAACAGTGCCCATACCGGAAACCTGAGTACTGAGGTAGTGAAAATAGGGTGGCATTTCATCAAGCAGAATTAGTACCGGTTCATCACCATCAAAGAGCCGGAGCCAGGCGGCTTCATCGGGTGCTTTTGCTCCTGCATCCCAGAATTCTGTAAATAACTGCTGTTTACCGAGTTGTTTTGCTATTTCACCCCATAAAAAAGTTGGTGGATTATTCCGGCCATTGAACGCCGCGATCCTCACATTTTTAAAAGCTGCTTGATAAGGTATATCGTTGATTAGTTTGTTTCTGAGTGCGGGGTCTTTTGCAAGCAGGCCAAAACCAACCATTACGTGTGTTTTACCACCACCCATTGCCTGTTTGAGATGAAAAATTGAATCGTTGGTTTTTCCGGCGAGGCGTGCGATACCTTTGTGAAGTAATGCCCGCATACCGTCAGTGATAAAGGTTTTTGCAAAATAGTCGGTACCATCGGTAGTTGAGATGATCTGATCCAGTTGCTCAATCTGGTCTCCAACATTGATTTCAAAAGCATTTTTTTGAACAACACACGCATCCCTGACAGTTTTCATGCAGCATTCTCCTGTAACCGTTTATCACAAATCGGATTTTTATGCAAAAGTAGTTTCGATTTTTTCCGGTAATATTATTTGTTACAATAGCCCGAGTTTGCAAAAAAGCTGTGTAAACAAAATCCAACACCTTGTCTAACAATATAAATAGAGGCACAGGCGGAATAAACGAGCAACACCTGAAATTGAATAGAATCTTTCAAAAAGAATGCTCCATTTCTGCATTGTAGTACTCTGGATACAGGATAAATTCAATTGTGCTTCTAAGTGATTCTGCGACTAAAAAGGTATTCAAATGTCCTTCGAATACATTCTGAGTGGAAAAAAATAGTTCAATTGAGCTCCGAATTGATTCTAAGTACAATGGAGAAAATTAAATTTTCTTGCGATATGGATAATAAATATATCGTCCCTAATGGGACTCGGAATTTTTTTTGTCTTCATGTATTCCATAAAGATTTGATCCCGACGGGATCAGGATATAATCAGATAGTTACTGTTGTTAAGCTGATTTCAGAGCTATATAACTCGGTTACGATTTTAAAAGGGTTTGTACAATAGAAGCAGTTTCAGTATCACTGAACAGCAACTCCGGTTTTTTATTGTCAAGCATCTCCTGAAACAATCCAGCGAGATTGTCTGAATTTTTCATGGCGGAAGTAACTTTACCGGGATCGTAAGTATCAAGATGCATCTTTGAACGAATTTCATTCAACCTGTCTACGTTATTGAGAAATGCCCATTCCTCTTTTGATAAAGGTGTGATGTATGATTCATCATAGTAAACGCCACCGTTTGCAATGTCGACTTCTTTCATTCTTTGTAGTGCAATAGGGAATGCTGCATCCCCAGCGATTCGGAATGCATCCAATCCATCAGCTTCAGCCTGCTCATAGATCTTATCCAGCTCCAAACGATCAGATTTTTTTAGAAAATTATAGGCATTACCGGAACTCGTATTTGATGGCGGAGGTGCAGTATCAAGCCGGTACCCCGCATTTTTCCACAATGTTTCAGCAGCCTTTGAAACAGTATTATCATCCAGGGGTATGGTTGACTTATTAAGAATACTCTTTTTAATAATGTCAATTTGCTTTTCATTGGATACAAACATTGGAGGAACAGGATCTCCCCGGTTCCATGATGATTCAATCTTCCTTGCGACTACGTCAACTGCCTTTGCCAGTGCAGCGGCCTGAGGAGACAGTTCTACAGTATCAGGTTCCTGCCTGAGCGTTGATGTTCCCGTTTGTGCGGATTTTGTTTCAGCAGGAACACTTACTGGAATAGATGTGTACGTTGATACAACAGATGTTACCTTCGGAAGTTCCATAGTTCGTCCCTGCCTGTATATATGCTAATGATGATACTTATATATGTATCGGCATTTTCTGGTTCGAACTTGATTGTGAAAAGCGGAAGATTATGGCAGAAATACGGTAAAGAATGTTGCAATAATCCTTTACCGTATAAAAATTAAGTATCTTAAAGTTTCACTTTATCAGCGCCTTAATCGCAGCATACCTGACCGAAT
Source organism: Fibrobacter sp. (assembly GCA_012513915.1). Taxonomy (GTDB): domain Bacteria; phylum Fibrobacterota; class Chitinivibrionia; order Chitinivibrionales; family Chitinispirillaceae; genus JAAZBG01. Next base: position 51,106 of record JAAZBG010000033.1, on the reverse strand, counting down.
TCAGATCCCTTGTTGTATCACTAGCACTAGTAGCCGACCGTTGAATAATTCCATTAACTTCCTCAATACGCTTGGAAACTTTTGGATGGGTGGACGTTGCAGTCGCAACAGGTTCGAGAATTCGTGTACTCTCTTCACCATATTTTTTCAGAAGAATACCAAGAAACTGACTCATCCCTTGTGGATTCATTCCGGCCGTTTTGGTATAGGCAACGGCACAGCTGTCGGCCTCATATTCATTTTCACGGCTAAATTTTAAAAATGTTAGATTTCCAATAATGCCAGCTAAAACTCCAATCGACGACTCATCAGTACCGAATATCATGCTGTTGACTATTGCAAGCCCATTCTGTTTTACAAGCATATCAGCACTATGACGCTTTGTGATGTGTGCGATTTCATGAGCAATAACACCGGCAACCTGAGCCTCATTTTCCGCCGCAAGAAGCAGACCGGTATATAAATAAACATGCCCACCAGGAACTGCAAATGCATTAATCATTGTGTCATTTTTTATAATGCTGAATTTAAACTTGAGTAATGAAGATGTCCAGTCTTTTTGTACAGCTGCAATCGTTTGCCCCAGTGAATCGATATATCCTGACACTCTGGGATCTCCTGTATATGGCGGATAATTGGTGTTATCAGCTTCTATCTCCTTACTGAACTTGTTCCCCATCGCAATTTCATCCTCGTCAGGCAAAAAAAATGTCCTTATTGCGTCGTTTACTGAACTGCACGACAATATCATCGTCGAAACAACCGTGACTGTAAAAACTGCAAATCGTGATCTACCTCTCATATATTTTTCTCCTTTTAATGGATGGGGAGGGTCGCGACCGTCCCCTACATTATTTACGGTGTATGGGAACGGTCGCGACCGTCCCCTACTATCCGGGCACACATCCCCCATTGTACACTATTCCCAAAAATTTCTCAATTTACTTTTTACATCCTCCACCGGTGCCAGCGACACCGCCTCATCCTGCGGTGTTTCCTCTTTATCTACAACGAGTTCCATTGTTTCTTTTACTTCGTTACTGAAAAACCGGCTGCACTGACCATACACATGATGATCGGTAAATGTCGATGGTTTCGAATAGAACCGCATCGGCCATGTTACATAAAGATGGTTTTTGGCACGGGTCATTGCAACATAGGCAAGCCGCAGTTCCTCTTCGATGTCGTTATCATCACCGGTTGCCATATCGGACGGCAAACAGCCATCCGCAGCGTGTATCAGAAAAACGGTATCCCACTCGCAGCCCTTTGATGAATGTATTGTTGACAAAACAAGATGATCTTCATCACGATGTCCGGGTCCGGCAAGATCACTGGTCGATGCCGGCGGGTCGAGAATCAGATCGGACAGAAACTGTGTACGGGAACGGCTTGACTGCGACAACTGAATAATATGTTCAATGTCATTGCGGCGCGGCTGCGGATTATCATAATTTTCATCAAGTAAAGGAAGATAGTACAGACTTATCCGCTCAAGCTGCGAGATAAGTGATGCATCATCCTTACGGCTACTATCCTGAAGCATCCTTTGAAAATGGTGCAGTTCCCTGCGGGCATCGGTAGCTACCGGCGCATTGTCAAGTTTATCGATATCGAAGTTATTCTCTGTCAAATGAGTGTAGATCGCACCCGCACTTACAGGACCGATTCCTTTTATCAGTTGAAGCACCCGAAACCAGGCGATCTCGTCCTGTTTGTTTTCAAGTATCCTTACGTAGGAGATGAAATCCTTTACATGTGCAGCCTCAAGAAACCGCAACCCGCCATATTTATGAAACGGGATATTTTTCTTTGCCAACGCAAGTTCAAGCGCTGCGCTGTGTGAACCGGCACGAAACAGCACAACCTGATCATGAAGCGCAATGCCGGCTTCGAAATTAGCCAATACCTTCTCTACAACAATATCGGCCTCATGCTGTTCATCCTTACAGGTAATAAGCTGCGGTTTTGTACCGTCATTACGTGTGGAGAACAGATTTTTCGAGTAGCGCTCCTTCGCCTGCGCAATCACCCTGTTTGTTGTGTCAAGAATAAAACTGCTTGACCGGTAGTTGTGTTCAAGGGTGACAATTTCCGTATTGTCAAATATCTTCGGAAAGTCAAGCATATTGCGCACAGTCGCAGCCCTGAAACTATAGATACTCTGTGCGTCATCACCCACAACCATGATATTTTTATTGGTTCTGCGCATCCTTTGTAAAATATCAGATTGAAGTTTATTGGTATCCTGATATTCATCAACAAGAATATGATCAAACCGTCCTTCGACATGCGCTGCACTTTTTGGATCATCAAGAAGATAAAACCAGTAGAGCAACAGGTCATCATAGTCGAGAATGTTCTGGCGTTGTTTGTGCGCCACGTACTCTTTAAAAATATCTTTCAGTTCCGTTTTCCAGCGTTCACACCATGGAAAGAACTTTTTAAGGATATAGTCAAGATCATCACCGCTGTTCATTCTTCTTGAGTAGATTGCAAGCAGTGTTCCCTTCCGGGGAAATCGTGATTTTTTGGCTGCATCACACCGTTTAGTCCTGATCACATCAAGGAGGTCTTCACTATCGGACTGATCGATAATGGTAAAGTCCGGAGATATAGAAAGTGCCTGCGCATAGATTCTCAAAAGTCTGTTGGCAACAGCATGAAACGTCCCTCCCCAGACCTGAGCAAGCACCGATTCATCACCAAGAATCTGTGATGCACGGCTGAGCATCTCCCGTGATGCCCTGCGGGTAAAGGTCAGAAGCAGGATACGCTCGGGCGAAACTCCACTTGATACCAGATAGGCAACACGGCTTGCAAGAGTTTTTGTCTTGCCGCTTCCCGCACCAGCCACAACAAGTAAGGGGCCATTACCAAAGGTCACCGCCTTTTTCTGAGCAGTATTCAGTTCATCAAGCCATTGCATTTTCATACGTTACCAGGTATCCGATTCCTAAAAAACATCTCTGATGCCGATCGGGATAATCCGTGGCGGGAAAATTTGTTCAGATCAGTTTACCACAGACACACAATTTTGTTTCCTGAAATTTCATAAGCGTTCTCTGTACATCCATGGATTAGAACATTTGATCTATGCGATACGCCGTTCTGCCGAAAGCATTGTCTGAGTAATAAGCGTGGCAATGGTCATCGGTCCGACACCACCGGGAACCGGGGTATAAGCACTGCAGTGATCGATTACCGATTTGAGATCAATATCACCGACATTGCCCGGGTGATATCCGGCATCAACAACAACAGCACCCTCTTTGATCCATTCACCTTTGATAAATTCGGGTTTTCCGACAGCACCTACGACAATATCTGCAGTCCTGACAATTGATGGCAGATCTTTGGTTTTTGAATGACAGATGGTGACTGTGGCATTTTTACTGAGAAGCATCATAGCCATCGGTTTTCCAAGAATGGGACTGCGACCGACAACAACAGCATGTTTTCCTTCAATGGGAATATTATAACTTTCAAGGAGAGTCATGATTCCTGCCGGCGTCGCACTGCCGAATGCAAATTCACCCATTGCCATTTTTCCAAATCCAAGACAGGTAACGCCATCAACGTCCTTTTCGATCGCAATTCTATCAAACGCCGCACGTTCATCAATCTGATCAGGAACCGGGTGTTGCAGCAGGATACCAAAAACCTGGTCATCTTCGTTGAGTACATCGATCTGCTCCAACAACTCTTCGGTTGTCGTTGATTCAGGCATTTCTATACGGCGGGACTCTATTCCAACCCGGGCGCATGCATTTCCCTTCATTTTCACATACGTTGCAGAAGCGGGATCTGATCCGACAAGAATTGTTGCAAGCAGAGGTATTGATCCTCCGGTTTTCTCCTTAAAAGAATCAACCCGTTCTTTTAGCTGTGCTTCAACTGCTTTCGCCAACGCTTTACCATCAAGAATAAGTGCACCCATAAACTCCATTTCCTCCCAAAAAAGTGACTTATAAAATAATTTATTTCAAGTACAGGAATGTGTTTTTCGGAAAAGTTGCAACTCATTAATTGATTCTCTCTTACTATAGTTGTAATACTCACAGCGTTACTCTCCACCAGGGGATAATCAGGTTTAATTATTACCAGATGTCTCTTTTACAATTGAACGCGTTAAATTATTTTTAAATCCAAATAATTGTAATGTTTATTAACAACTACATTTTGTAACTGTTGAACATTCTCAAGTGTCAGAACATTTTTACATCCTGGATATTATATGCTAATCGAGTTTCTTTATAACCATAGCAATCTCTACGCTTTAAACAGTCGTCTGCTCAGCACCGGTGTTGCGACTGTACTATCATTTCTCCTTGCTATGCTTTTAATGCCACCGTTTATTAAGTTCCTCCGCAAATTCAATATGACATCAGAATTTGAATCAAAAGAGAAGGCTCATGAACCGGTTATGCCTGCCGGTATTCTTTTTCTTGTAATTGTAGCCATTACGACACTTGTCACTGTCCGGTTTAATTCGTATGTAGTATCAGCACTGATCATCTACGTATTCTTTGGAATTATCGGTGCAGTGGATGATATCGCCAAAGTGGTGAACAAAAAGAAAGTTGCACTTGGCCAGATGACAAAGCAGGAGTTTCAATATAAAGCTGATGGAATTTCGGCGGGTTTACGCCTGTTTCTCTACATCTTGATATCGCTTGTTGTTGCAATCGCAGCCTATGAACTGATTCCAAATATCAACGGATCACTCAACATTCCTTTTCTTAGCATTGATAAGAGTTTCCCCTACCTGCCATTCTGGTTGTTCATACCATTTATGACACTTACCATTGCAGTGCTTGCAAATGGCGTGAACTTCACCGATGGGTTCGATACACTTGCCGCGGTGCCATCGATAACAAGTCTTCTTTTTGTTGGTGTAATATCATTTGTGTCAAGCAATGCTCATTGGGCAAATTATCTTTTAATTCCACATATCGTTGGTCTTCAGGAACTATTACCACTTATTGGTGCCGTTATCGGAACACTGCTTGCCTATCTCTGGTTCAACTCTCCACCATCAAGTGTGATTATGGGCGACAGTGGCGCAGTCGGGCTTGGCGGCCTTATCGGTATCATTTTTATTTTCACCAAAGCAGGAGCATTTATCCCGATCGTCTGCTTTATATTCATTATGGAGTTTGTCTCTGTATTCATGCAGATCGGGTATTACAAAATGACTAAAAAACGCATTTTTCTGAGGGCCCCTATTCATCACCATTTCCAGATCAAGATGCGTAAAAGTGGAATGTATGCTGGCGAGTTTCAGATAAAATCAAAGATTGCATGGCGGTTTCATATAATCTCTATTGTTCTTCTGGTGTTAAGCCTTGTAATATTTTTGAAAGTCAGATAAGATTAAACATCACCTGATATTTGTAATCAGGTGAAGATGGATTTAAGTATGCCTTTAACCTGTAACAATGGAAACAATAAATGGTTACTGATCTGAATTCGAATTACACATCACCGGCCGGTAAAGAGTTCTCCTTTGCATCAGCACGATTCGCCGGCATTAATCCATCAAGTAAAGTACTTGATCTGGGATGCGGGTATGGTGATGCATCCTGTAATCTTGCGGCAGAATTTCGATGTAAAGTAACAGCAGTTGATATCAGCACAGAAAATATCGCCTATGCGCGGCAAATGGCAGTTGAGCGAAATGTAAGTCATCTTATAAATTTTGTAAATGCCGATTTAACCACTCTTGACTACTCAGAGACCCCGTTTGAACTGATTTTAATGGAGGGTGGAATATTGTCATTTATTACCCGCCGAAAGGGACTGAGTGTTGCATCTTCATGGCTTGGCCGTGGCGGATGGGTTAGTTTCTCGGATCTTATCCTGTTAACAGAACAAATCCCCGATGAAATTTTGAACATTTTTGAACATGACCGCTTTGACTATGAAAATGAGCAATCATATAGAAACCTGCTTGATGAAACAGGGTTTGATATTCACTTTATGTCACTTGTTCCACCCAGTGGCTGGGATAATTACTACGCTCACATGGCCCGCCGCCTCGAAGACAGTAGTGGTTTTTTTGCTGACAAGCAGATAAAAATGGCATTCCATAAAGAAATTGATGTTTTTTACAGACTGGAAGCATACAGGTACATAGGATATCTGTTCTGCATTGCAAGAAAAAAAACAAAACTGTGATTGCTGTCACTTTTTTCGCTGCAGCCGTACGATAATCGTTATCTAAGCAGAAAATTTTAATTCTCCGGGGTTTTATTTATTACTAATCTATAGACGGGGATGAATGCATAAATTCTGAATGCCGTGTGATACTTGTCATTGATTAAACTATTAAACGCGGCATTTTAATACTGCACAGCACGACTAATCAGGTAACACCTGTTTGATGACAATTACAATAAGGATTGGCCTTAATGAATTTACGAATCGTACCACTCGTCGCGATTACATTGATACTGTTGTTTTCAGCAGGGTGCGGAAAGAGATATTCCAGAGGTATAAATGTGATGGAAAATGCGCCGGCACATACTAAACTGGGCATGAAATTCTGGGATGACGGGCGCTACCAGAATGCCGAAGAAGAGTTTGCACGGGCACTGATGCTTAACCAGAAGTATGCCCCGGCATACTCCGGACTCGCACTTGTCACCGCTAAAAAAGCTCAGGATGCAGAAGATCCGGAAAGTGCAGAAAAAGAGTTCAGGGAGGCGTATAAGTTTGCTGACAAGGCGCAGGAACTTGATAACAGACTACCATTTGTTCATGTTGCAAAAGCCATGGTTATCAGCATGAAATATGAGGGAAAACCGGTGAGTGAATGGGTAAAGGAGGTTGAGGATCAGTATGAAAAGGCTATTAAGCTTGATCCTGAAAACTCCGAAGTTTACTATCGCAGAGGTATCTTTTACAAAAAGACATTCGAATTTCCAAAGTCATCATCAGATTTCCGTAAAGTGCTTGACATCAATAACGATTACATAACTCCTGCGAATAAACAGTGGGAAATTGTTCAAAAAATAGAACGGGCCGCTCCAGGTACTGATGCCGGAAAAAAGGTTGCACTTTCTGATAAAATCTCGCGCGCGGATATCGCCGCACTGTTTATCTCTGAATTAAAAATCAACAAATTTGTAACCAGAAAACGTCCGGCAACCATCGATACCGATTTCACTGCGCACGATGATATGCATACGATGGTTGTAGACAGCCTGCTAAACACACCTGCAATGACCGATATATCCACACACTGGGCCCGTAATTTCATAATTGATATCGCACCACTTGAAATTCGCGGTCTTGAACCATATCCTGACCATACATTTCATCCTGACGAACTTGTCAACCGTGGTGAGTACGCGCTTATGCTTGAAAATGCACTTATTGCACTTACCGGTGATAGATCACCCGCAACCAGCGATATCGATACGGAAACCAGATTTCCCGATGTAAACCCGTCGCATCCGGCGTATAACGCAATCTGTACATTGGTTGACAGAGGCATAATGAAAACTGAACCTGCCGGTGCCTTCGGTATCGAAAAAACAGTAAGCGGCCCGGATGCACTGCTGATGATTAGAAAATTGAAAAAACTCAATAAGACCAAGTAGTATTTGATTTGCGGAAACCACTTAACAAAGCAGCCATCCGGAACTGTTCAGGATGGCTGCTTTGTTACAAAAGAAAATTACAACTGCGAATGATTCACATTCGTGATCAATTAGAAGTCAAGTGAGACTGTTACTTTTGCCACTGATGGACCACTGATTAGTCCGGCCCAAACGGTTGGATTTACACAAAGATCAAGTGCAAAAACACTCTTTGTGATACCAATACCAAGTCGCGGATCAACCTGATTATACACCGTTTCACGCTTTGTACGTGAATCATACTCGCCACCGGTCCCCTCACCCTTCTGATGATCAATCTGTGAATAGATTGCATAATTCATACCGGCACGTGCTGTGAAAGTATCAAAAAACCAGGCCTTTGTCCAGGTATGTTCGTAGCCAGCATAGATCACATTATAAATATAATTGGTATAGTTTTTACGTTGAGCCACAGCATAGGCAAGACTGTCAGGTTCTGAACCACTTGAATTAACCCCGAGATCGATCATAAGAACAGCAAGACCACTTTTGTTAATCTCAGTAGTAAATCCGGCATACAGGTCAAAGTGTCTATAGAAGCTCCTGTTCTGAACCACACCAGCGCCATTTTTCATCTGGAAATGACTGCCGACAAATTCACCACCCAGTGTGATATTGAAATCCTTGACTTTCAGTCCAAGTTCTGCACCGAGAACACCAAAAAATGCTGATTCAGACGATGACTCGGTTGTTTCCGTTGTCGTTGTACCACCTTCAGGCGGTGTTGTTGTAACCTCACGTTTTCCACGGGTGCCCGGAATGCCGATTCCACCTTTTATCTGAAGACTCATTCCTTTAAGATCCAGCAACACTGATGCAATTCCACCGGCATTGTGTATGTTTCCTGAAACATCTGTTTCCACATGGTTTCCACCCTCAGGATTATCATCAATGTGCTGTTTAAAGTTTGAATACTCATAAAACAGATCGAAACCGATCTTTACCGCTTCCAAATTCAGACCTAACAGTATATGCGGAATGTTCTGGTCAGGTCCAAGAGCTCTGCCACCAGTTGCGTTGATAGGCGCGCCAAGATTTGTACGGGCTGCACCGTAAAAAAATCCTGAATCTGATGGAAAACTCAGCATAAGCGGACGGTTAACAACAACCCCGACAGATACTACTTCACCCAGATTTTTCACCCCACAGATTGGCGAATTAAAAGTCACCTGTGCATTGTCCTGGTAGTTGTTCATCTGTACTGCATACGCAAGAATCTTTGATTGATCCTGCACAATAAACGCCCCGCCAAGTGCGTCAATACGGGCATTTGACGGATACGCCTGCGCAAAACTGCCTGTTGCAAACACTGCAACAGTAAAGAGTCCGGTAAGTAACTTTCTTACCATAAAAACCTCCCAAATCTTTAAAATAAAATATAATAGACCATCTCTTCGTTTACTAATGCAAAAAAACCGACAACGTTACATTATTGCTCTGCAAGCCGGTAATTTGTCTCAAACATCCGCTCTTTTACAATATCTGCAAATGTTTTTGACGATTGTTGACGTTTTACCTTAAGAAAAAGTGACGATGCATATGATGGGAAGATGGTTGCAAGAAACTTTGCCACAGATGTTGGAAATGGAAGAAACCCAGCCCCCTTGACCGATTCAACTTTGAAACAGCCTGCAACCTCGATAAACCTGACAAACCCATTTCTGGTAAAGCCCCGGACATGAGGACCAAGCACTTTCATTCCGGTAGGCTGTTCTCCAAGCAGAAGCATCAGACGATCGTGCCATGCTGCAAGATTCGGTACCCCGATAATCAGGATACCATCCGGTTTAATCACCCTTGCAAGCTCATCAAAGATGAAAAACAGTTCCTTGGTGTGCTCAAGAATCTGGTTCAAAATAATAACATCAAAAGAACTATTACTGAATGGCATTCTATCACATTCAAGATTGAATTCCGCTACATTAATTCCATTATCGATTGCGATTTTGCGGTATGGCTCGTATGTCTCAAGACCATAAAGGTTAATATCACCCTTGAATCCATTTTGTATTCCAAGAAGATCATCGCCTCTGGCGCATCCGATATCCAGCACTGACTTATCATGAGTTGTAACCTGCCGGAGATGATCCAGAGCCCATATACGAACAAGATCACGACCATATATAAGCGACCTGCTGTCTGACACAAGTGCAACACCCGCTTTATGTATAACCGATCCAATTCCCATAGTATCAACCCATTTCGTAAGAACGTTTTTAGATGGCTATAAAATACAGCATCGGCTCAGGCGGGATCTATCGTGAGTGAATCAATTAATCCTTGTAATGATATACTCGGCAAGTTCGTGAAGAATCGCTCCCTTATCACCAAGAAATTCGATATCTTTCCATGCCTGATTGATCAGATCCCGTGCGATCTTTTTAGATTCTGCCATACCGACAATTGATGGATAGGTGGCTTTTCCTTTTTCCCGGTCACTGCCGACAGTTTTGCCAAGCTGCTCTGTAGTACTCTCTTCATCAAGGATATCATCAACAACCTGAAATGCAAGACCGATACTATTACCGTATGATGTCAGCTTTGCAAGTGCTTCATCGGATACACCGGCAAGCAGCGCTCCGCATCTGACACATGCACGAATCAGTGCAGCAGTTTTATTATCGTGAATATACTGGAGAGTTTCCAGGGTTACCGGTTTTCCTTCAGATTCAATATCAACCACCTGCCCTGCAATCATTCCCTTTGTACCAAGCGATTTTGCAATCTCCTGAATCATATCGACACGTCCGGTGCGGGAAAGTATCTCGAATGCCTCAATGCAGAGCGCATCACCGCCAAGAACCGCAAGCGCTTCAGTAAATGCTTTGTGTGCAGTCGGTTTTCCGCGACGAAAGTCATCATCATCCATACACGGAAGATCATCATGTATAAGCGAGAACGTGTGAAGCATTTCAATCGCCGCAATGGTAAGCAGTGCGTTTTCGTTATTAAATACGCCTCCGCATGCTTCATGGGTCGCAAGAACCAGACTGGGACGGATCCGTTTACCGCCAGCGAATGTGCTGTACCTCATAAGTTTGTGAATTGACTCAGGATATATTGATTCTGACGGAAGCACTCTCTCAAGTGTTTCATCGGTAACTTTAGCTACTTTTTCGAGATAGTCTTTAATTTTACTCATGTTATTCCCTATTTAAAAACGATTCCAGTGAATCTCCGAGAACTTTTTCAACGAATTCACCGTTTTCACTCTTGAGCAGTTCTTTCATTTTACCCTGAGCACTCCCAAGTCTGGCATCACACTGCCGCATAAGAGCTATGCCCTGTTCAAAAATAGTGAGTGCCCTGTCTAATGACAAATCATCTTTTTCGAGTTCGGTGATAACATCTTCAAGTGCTCCCAACGCCTCTTCGAAAGATAGTGTATCTTTTGCAGAAAGTTGATCCGTAAGCGATTGTGATTTCTCTGATTTTGATTTTGGTGGCATACACTCTTCCATTTGCTTAAATTATAACCGCTGACAATATCTCTGGAGTCCATTGCAATGTTAAAGTCCAATACAGTTTATTTCTGCATGTTCTGGCTAAAATACTATATCCTTACCTTTTTGACACGAGTTTATTCTTTAAAATGAGATAATATCCGCACTTCCGTTGTAAAACCATTGCTAAACGACAGAGTTTAACCCGGATTATGCACCTATCTTTCAACCGGTGATAACACACTAATAAAAGATTGATTTATTCGAAAAGTTCTTTGTGGAAAAAATATGAATCAGAGGTTCGCACTAAAGCATAGTTACCCGAAACTGTGTGCACTGATTTACCCAATTGTCATTGTATAAAATACAATCATTATGCATCTTGTCTTAAATATAGTAACAATGGAACAATTTATCAAACAACAGTACTTATGGCATGTAATCCGGCTACTTTACAGAATTACTAATTTTAAATTGAGAAATATTCATTTTAAGCTTCCCGGAAAGTTTCTGTAGTTCATCAGTACTCCTGTTGATATCAGAAATACGTAGTGATATTCCATCAACATGGCTGCTCACACCGCTTATTGTTTCAGATACATGTGTCAGGTTCCGGGCTGATTCAGAGACATTTTCAGCAACATTCCGGGTACCTGAACTTACACTGCTGATGTTTTTTGTTATTTCGTTTACAGCTTTACTTTGTTCTTCAACAGCAATAACAATAGTCTTTGAAACATCATTAATATCGTTGATCATTTTGGAAAAATTCCCAATTGCCTGAACCGCAGACTCTGCATTCATCTGCATGTCTTTAACCTGTTTGGCGATATCCTGTGTTGCAAGTGATGTTTTTTTGGAAAGATTCTTTACTTCGTTCGCCACTACGGCAAATCCTCTTCCAGCTTCACCGGCCGATGCCGATTCAATTGTGGCATTCAGTGCAAGCAGGTTTGTCTGTTTTGCAATATTATCAATAATATCAACAATTCTGCTGATCGATTTAGCTCCGGCATCAAGTTGACTAATAATACTCGTACTGTTTTGTACCTGGCTGGTTGCGTCCTCAACAATCATAAACTCCTTCTGACAATTTTTCAGAACCTCATTCAATGAGAGACTCATCTCTTCAACTGCTGATGCAACACCATTTGTTGCCCCTGATATTTCTTCTGCAGTAGCAGCAAGGCTCTTAATATTTTCGGACGATTTCTCTGTTGTCGATGCAACAGTCTTTGTTTCAGCATTGATTTCTTTAATAGTTGAAGAAATTCCTGAAGATACTGTAGAAAATTTAGCTGCTGATACAGCAACGACATCTGCGTTATCTTTTATGCTTATGATTATATCCTGCAATTTCTCAATAAATTTATTGAAATATTGAGCCAGATCTCCAATTTCATTATTGGTGTTTATTTCAAGACGTTTCGTCAGATCACCATCACCTTCGGAAATATCTTTAAGCATTGCGGTCGTCTTAATAACAGGCCGAACAATACTTCTGGAAATCAATATGGATATAACTGCTCCGATTATTATAAATCCAAAAGATAAAAAAATGATATAAGACCGCATGGTAGTGATCAGTTTAAATGCCTGTTTTTTTCCCGCACCAACAGCGATAGACCATGTCGTTTCGGGAATCAATGTGTAACCAATAAACTGATCTGCCCCTGAAAACCTGTATTCACCATAACCGGTTGTGCCATCAGTCATAGTTTGCAATATTCTGGAAATATCAGCGTATGAGGAATCTTTTTCTGATTCAATTATGAAATTTCGCTGTTTACTCACAAATTCCCTATCTACATGGGCGATAAACGTTCCTTTACTATCAATAATATAGGAGTATCCGCCTTTTCCAAATCCGATGTTATCCGTTATGTCACTCAGCCATGTTCCGTCAAGACGTGCAATCAGGACTGCAGCTATCTGATTATTCTTATTTTTTACCGGCGCAGCAACCATCATAACAGGTTTATTATTAACTCTTGAAATTATTACTTCTGAAAAACAGGATTTTCCTTTAATTGCATCTTTAAAATATGCTCTGTCCCCTAACGATGCGGTAGAACCATCCGGATATATTGCGTTCCCGCCTGGGTCAATAATACCCATACCAAGAAATCCGACCCGCTTAATCTCCTGTTCAAGAACCGGTTTCTGAATGTTCCAATCCATTGAACGGATGTCATTGCGCTCCGCAATTGCATTGATAGTAAAAAGGTACGAATCTAATTTATTCCTGATAATTTGTGAACCTTGTATAGCCATCTGTGGTGCAGTTTCCACCTGCTGTTTTTCCATGGCGTTGAAAGCAAGCAGGTACGAAATAATTCCGACACCTAATGCAACAATTGACAGAAGAAGTATTGTTGCACCGGTAATCTGTTTATTTATTGTCAAAACGACAGGTATCATTTGTCGCACCTTTCAAATAAAATGGTAGCGTTTAATATATTTCTCAGCGTATTAGCGGTACATGAAAGATTGAAATGTATAATCGCTAAAATTCAATAATAAAGTCCCGTTTTTATTAATAATCAATTAAATACATTATAAAGCTATTTTGCAAGATTATATGATACCTGCAATTAGAATGCAAACTGTTTCTTTTGTAAGTACTTAACAAGTAATTCTCATATAGAAATGTCATTAATGAGCACAAAACTACAAAAATGTTAAAAAATGATAACTGGTATAGAGAACATAAATTATCTTAACTTGAAATAACCGGGCAGCTCACTGCAATGTTCAGATAATACATGTTTGTACGGTCAGATAAGTGAGATCAGTCAATAGTTCTCGTTCATCAGGGGAATTTGATATGCGATTATCTTATTTGTGGTATGTAGGATCATTACTATTCATTATTCCTGTCATACTTGACTCAAGCGATAATAGAATCAATGGTCTATCCGGGGCCAACCAGATATCAGATTCTAATAATGTATATACTTTTTTCCCCAATGAACAATGTACCACTGTCGCATACATTGATACGGTAAATTGCGGCAGCTCTGAAGCATCATTGGTAAAGAATCCTCAGAATTTTATATGGTGTAAATTTAATATCCCCAATAGAAAAATGCATAATGAACCTTTTGCAGGTATAGAAATCTGGTTCAAAGACCCAAAAAAAGTTATAGACATTTCTAATTTTGATTACATTGAAATAAACATGATCGGTTATAGTAGCGATAGTTCAAGTGTTCCATTTGAGATGCATTGCCATTCCCGATTGAAATATCCTGAAAAACTTCCTGCTAAAGATACGTTGCCATGCGATGATCCACTAAGAAAACCTAATCGCAGGTATGATTTTAGCGTTAAGTATACAGAATTTCAATTGCAGAAAAACAACTTTATTTCAACGTTTCCAATCAATTCATTAGTAACCCCACGCTGGTATAAAAATACAGTTGTTGAAAATTTTGATAGAGAAAGATTTTTTAGTTTATGCATTCAAACTGGTAATCCATTCCCATTGAATACAGAATACACAGTAATAATTTCCAGTATACTTTTTAAAAAGAACTTGCAAAATCAACCGATTATAAATAGTTCATCAGTTCATAAAAGTCATCAATTAATTATAGTATTATCAATAGTTTCGTGTATCCTATATATACTGGTAATCACCTTTTTAATTCGAATCCGATCAATGATTAAATCAGATAACGGCAAGGGAACTCAGGTAACAATCCCATCTGTGTCATCAACTGATACACAAAAGAATCCAGTAAATTTAACCCGGCAGGAACAGAATTTACTTTTAGCAGATACGGTTCCCATAATGGTAACCGATGATACCAGTATGCAGAATCGTCCCAATCCCCCACTACCTCTGGATGCCATAACAATAAACGTGCTCCGGAAAATAGCTGAAAATCCGAAACTCTCTACAGATGATGTTGCCAGAGACAACAATAAAGACTCCAGCACTATTTGCAAAAGAATTGAACGGGATTTCGGAAAAGGAATTACTATCAGTAAATTAAGGCTGTATTTCACCGCTCTTGATATCAGAAATAAAAACATAGATATAGATGCCAACGACCTCCATAACCATGCGAATAAAGTAATCACCGATGCTCATGGAAAATTGAAATCATATAAAGATCTTCAGGATATAGCTTCAATACTTAAGCAAAAATGTCCGACCGATATACTGGAGTTTTTTAAAAATAAATATGGTGATATTCAATTTTGATTCCTGTACCCTTTAGCGAGCGTTGATAGCAGTTAATAATCTCATTCTGTTTGAATGTTACTATTTTTCAGGACCAAGTTTACTTGATCTGATCACCTGTTAGTAAACATAGCGGGAACATTATGCAGAGGAATTCCAGCATAACGCTGATAATATTAATTATTGTTTGCATAACGTATAGTCAATCTGCACCGGATGACACTATGCAAACACACCGCCGTATACCATTAGCACTGATCTCCAGCGGAGCAGTTTCTTTGGGTTCCTATCAGGCAGGATATCATTATTATTCTGTTGAATGGCTTAAACTAAACAGGGATAAAATTGATGTAAAAATAGTAACCGGGGCATCTGCCGGTGCAATTAATGCATTACTTACCGTATTTTCGCTTGCTGATACAATAAGTCCTGTCGATACGTCAAGTTTTTTTTACAAAGCCTGGATACCTATTGGTATAGACTATTTTAAAGAGTGTACCGATTCACGAGGACTTTTCAATAGAAGCAGAATGAACTCGATCGCTGATGCAGTCCTTGATTCTGCATTTTATAAATTGCAGACAAAATCGATGAACGCAAATGTGATGGACCTTGTTTTAGCACTCACAGTTAACCGAAACGATCCGATATGCGAGAAACTTGGAGAACTGAACATTCCCAGATCAAAAGATGCATTTGTCGTCAAAGTTGACAAGGTAGAAAACAGACCTGTTGAATTCAGAAACTACTATTATAAAGATCTCAACCTGCTATGGAATTTCCTTCAATTAAAAAAAAGCGCACCAGAAAACGATCCTGATAATATAAGAATTCTGAAAAGTCTGATCTATGCATCTTCTGCATTTCCTCTTGCATTTCCTCCATTCGATCACCTTAATGTCATGACCATTAATACGCATCAATGCTTCGCTAATCTTTCTGAAGATGAACTGCAGAACATCGATATCTGGGAATATGCTTTCAGGGAATGTTCTGCAACTATAACACAACCCGTGTTATCTGATGGTGGACTATATAATAACGAGCCTATACGACTCGCCTATAAATTAGTCTCTCACGGATTAAACAGGGCAAATGATCGCTATCAATGGAATCAGACACTTTCCCAGCATAATGATCAGACTGTAAACAAAGATATTACATTTGCATACCTGAATCCTGATAACAAGGTTTATCCGAAATATAAAGTTTTAAAACAATATAAACCTGAGAATATAATCGATATTTTAAAAAATAATTTTCCTCAGGTATTTGAAGCATCGCGTAAAAACGAACTGTACACACTACTTGAAGAGAATGATGTTATTGAAAGTCAGGTAGTACCAACAAAAAATTATATGAATCAAATGAGTGGCTACTTTGGTAATTTTTTTGGTTTCTTTGATATCGGATTCCGGAAATTTGATTTCTATGCAGGAATGTATGATGCAGTACGGTTATTCAGAAAATATAATGAACCAGGCAGTTTAATTATCAATCCATTGTATCCACAACTATGTTATGAGCACTATACCGGAACCGATACAAATGACAATACGCTCTATATACAAAAAGAGTACGATTTACTGAGTAACGTAATGGATCATATCTACGAACAGGTTGAATGCCTTTCGCCTAATAATCATCTGATAGAACCAATACCGATTGATTTATTGTACAAATGGAGTTACAGCTGTGATCCGGATTTTATCGTCTTATTACAATCGTCAATTGACAGACTATGGGCAAACTGGCAATTGACAATAAAAGATGCCGCCATGCATCGCAATGAACCATATGGAGGGTATTTTGGAAAGTGGGTACATCTGGATTCCGGATCAGTCCCGCCACAGATAATCACATCAATCACAGATAAAGAATTCTATAAACGGTACAAAAAAACAAAACACATGATAAGCAAAGGAAATGAAATTGACGCAGTCATCGGGTTGCTCAATGATTACGGATATCATTTTGAAAAGCATAACCGGGCAGGTATTAAAAGTGAAATAAAGAAAGATTTTGAGGATCTGACAACAAATCTTTCTGTCAACACCAAAAAATCAAATACACAGTATAGCGGATTAATCGGGTTTACCGATCATCGTTTATTAAAAGCATATTTATATGAACCGGAACCGGTTGATATGAACTTATTATATTCAACAAACAATGGAATTACCGGATGGGGTATCAATATACGATGGGCGCTGTCATCCGGAGTGATTCAACCCAGATTGAAAACCGGTTTACGGTTGAATAACACCTATGTAAACTCAAACGACTGGGAAGTTTATGGTTGTGTTGGTGTTGATGTAAATATTGTTGACAAGTTAAATTCACTACACAACCCGAAGTGTCACTGGACAAGTTCGTTGGTAAAATTACTGCTTATATCCGACCCGGTAATTCAGAAAACGTTTTCTGCTCATGGTCTATTGAATCCATCCTTCGCGAATTGTCAATACCGTAAAGAAAAACTATCATTGAGTAAACATGCCCTTTGTATCGGATATACAATCGGCATTTTTAATTTTATAGCGCTGGGCATTGAGGAACAACTTGTTTCGGAAAAGAACAGGTATAGTTCACACTTCACGTTTCAGGCAGGTATTCAATCGACATGGGATGATTTCATTAATATCTGGCATATTTTCTCCGGTGGAGAGCGAAGAAATTAAATCAGGTTCCTTAATTATTTAATCATAGGACAGCTACCGTAAGAGAACGGTAGCTGGTATCTTTGATCAGAATGTTTTTGGTTCTCCAGGTATCATTATCTTAAGTCGCCGATCGTTTTTAAATGCTTCCACGACATCGTTTTCGGTTGCAAGGACAGGCCATGTACCATAATGCATAGGGATGATTACTGACGGGTTCAGAATTGTACGCATTTCATACGCAGCAGTTTCCGGATCCTGTGTAAAGGGGCCACCTCCCGCACAGGTCAGCACGATATCGGGATGATACAGCGACTGAGTGAATACCATATCTGCGTTTATCCATGTATCACCTGTATGGTAGAGGCTGCGTCCGTCTTTAAATGTCAGAACATACCCAAACGAGATGCCATCCTTTGTAGTGCCGTGAGTTGCAGGTACCACATGAATGGTCACATCCCCGATAGTAATTGTACCACCAATATTGCACCCAATGGCATTCTCAAGTTTGAGTTCTTCAACCTGATCATAGGTGATAATGATCGGAGCGCCCGTTTTTTTCGATATCTCAAGCGCATCACCAAGATGATCACCATGGTTATGGGTTACCAGAATAGCTGAAGGTTTGTACTGAGTAAGATCTTTACGTTGATCAGGAGTTGCCGGATTATACGTTATAAAGGGATCAATAAGCAGATTGGTTCCCCCATACGATATTACTTCAAATGCCGCATGGCCAAGCCAGGTTACTGTGATTGGTTGATGTGGTTTACAATGCGGTGAAGGACGAGGACCCGCGGCGAGTAAGGTAACGATACACAGCACTAACGACATAAGTGATGCTACACGGTACATGATAGACTCCTTTGAAGATGATGAATTGTGATGGGATATTCGCGAATCGATAACTTTGTGATTATTTCCTTCAAAAACAATATTCGGTGCTTTCAAAACTGCTCCTTTCAGATTGTGTAATGGTGTTGGCATGAAGTCATATTTGCTTCCTGCAACTTTTTAATTTAATTACTTTCAACTTGCAAGTAACAAGTAATATAAATAAACAGATTGCCAGTTGCAAATTATTTTGTTATTTTTTCGGTTATGAAGAAAACCAACCGCCGATCCTTGTGTCCTATCAGTACTACTCTGGAAATGCTTGGTGATAAATGGGCGCTGCTCATAATAAGGGACATGATTTTCAGAGGAATGCAAACATTTAGTGAATTTTTAAAGGCAAATGAAAAAATTGCTACAAACACTCTTGCCAACAGGCTTATGAATCTTGAACTAAATGGTTTGATTGAAAAAAAGGACTATCCCGGAAACAAAGTAAAAGTCCTCTACAAGTTGACTCCAAAGGGCCTCGATCTCATGCCAGTCTTATTGGAACTTGTACTCTGGGGTGATAAGTATTTCGAAACCGATGAGGACGCACGATCACTTGCAGCAAGCATCAGATCTGACAGGGATGGTTTGATTAAATACCTTCGGGATAAGCATACGTAGTGCAGGTTGTTCAATATATTTCCAGCAGTATAACTTTTTATTGGGCTAAGAAGAATCTTCATGATATTTGGAAATTCACATAATTCAAATTGACATCATTGCTTCTTGACATTTTTACGATAGTTGGAAAAATTCTATCAGGCTAAGCTAAAACTCAATCACACCACAACCGTGATTCTCAGCGCAGTGTATTGAGCTTTGTAACATTTATACACTCTATTTACCAACCGGTACAGAGTCATTAAGCACCGTTGTAGAATCATCCTTTTTCTGAGTTAATTCGGTCAGCTTTTTAAGGTACTCAGCAGGATTTTTCTCAAACTCCTTTACACATGGTTTACAACAGAATTTTATCTGCTGGCCATCATATACTTTTGTGATTGGTGAACCCATTGAACCCAGGTCACTATCTGTTACAAGGCAGATTGATAATGGATAAGGTTTTACCACACCATCATTCTTTTTCAGCTCTTTAGCTGTACTATCAATGATAGTAGCAACAATACAGAAACCAATCAATGCTGTTATAAATATCCGTTTCATAAAACACTCCTTACCTTTAAGTTATAATCTGAATCCGATTCCAAAACCCGCACCGTACATTGTATGGTATGATGCAATCAATGATACATTTTTTAAAAGTATATATTCCAGATACCCGAAATATTCCAAGTCATGATGGGGAGTATATGCCATGCTGTTGTTCATGCCAAGACGCGGGGTCAGGTGTAATTGGTTGTCAAGCGATACGGTCAGCACTCCCCCGGTCGTAAACCGCAGGCCGCTTTCAATAAAAAAAGGAAGCAAATACTTAACCTCACCAAAGAATACACCTGATTCCTGAGAGTATAATCGTAAAGGATCAATACCAAGTGAGAAAGAGAAATTCTCTCCAACAAAACGTCTGTATCCAATTTGCGTTTCATGATGCCCTGACAGAGAGTAATCAGCCATAGCATCGAAATAAACATCATTTTCTTTATACATGATCGCCATCATTCCCATAGTCATAGAATGTAAGAATGCCCCCTCTATCATAAGAACCGGCTCATGTTTCATTGAATTGCCCAAATCTGGTTTATGATTTTCACCCATTTCCTTATAGCTGAAAATCCTTGCCATGCCCATATGCATATGGTAAAGCAAATGACAATGGAAAAACCAGTCGCCAACCTCATTTGCTTCAAACTCTATAATGCGCCTTCCCATGGGAGGAATGTCTACAGTATGCTTCAATGGAGCATAATCATTTTCCCCGGTGATCACCCGAAAAAAATGACCATGAAGATGCAGCGGATGGTGCATCATGGTGTTATTAATAAGCACAATCCGTACGATTTCTCCTTTAGCGATTTTTATTGCATCCGATTCATCCAGAGTTTTTCCATCAAATGACCATATATATCGTCGCATACTACCGGTCATTCGTAACTCTATCGTACGCACCGGATGTGATGCTGCAAATGCAGTCGATTGAGGAGCCCGCAAAAGCTGATAGGGAGCCTGCGGTCGCTCTTTTGACGAATCAAATACGGCTTTGCTGCTCTGTAAAGCACCATCGAGCATCTCATCCATGGTATAAAGATTTGCTTTAGGCGGATCCTCTGCGTGATGCACTGTACCGCTGCCAAGAAAAATTGATGCATGTCCGGAACCGTCCTGTGCTGTTGCCCGGACCTCGTAACTACCGCTATCGGGAGCTGTTACAATCAGATCGTATGTTTCGGCTGTTGCAATAAGCAGCCGTCTGACAGGTACCGGTATGACCGATGGACCATCTGCTGCGACAATTGTCATTGGACCCGTGGCAGAACCAAGGTAAAAGTAGGTTGATGCGGCAGCGTTTATTATTCGAAGCATAATTCTCTCTCCGGTTCGTGCCGGTAACGCAATCGAATCTTTTCCGTTTGCAAGAAATGCATCATAGTAGACATCCGAGATATCCATAGGCTGCATGCGGCTCATTTGTTGCTCTAAATAATGGCTCAGAGCATTTGCTCTGATAGCACCAGCGAATGATTGAGCGTTTTTCTTCTTTATTGAGTACCACTCGTTGCCGCGCATAAGAGTATTTAAGACTGCAGATGGGCGTTCATTAGTCCAGTCTGAAAGAACGACAACATATTCTCTGTCAATTTTGTTGATAGTGTCCCGTATAGCTGGATCAACGACAATTGATCCATACACACCACGCTGTTCCTGGAGGCCTGTATGGGAATGATACCAGTACGTTCCGGTATGTTTAAGCTCAAACTCAAAGACATGCGAAGCTCCGGGATAAATCGGTGATGTAGTGAGATAGGGCACACCATCCTGCTGATATGGTACAAGAAGGCCATGCCAGTGAATAGAGGTTTGCTCCCGCAATAAATGATTTACTACCGTTATCCGGGCAGTATCGCCAATAGTAAACCGTAGTGTCGGTCCCGGTATTGTTCCATTAATGGTCAGTACCTTAACAGCTTTACCAGCAAGAGAACTTAACCGTTCATCAACGGTCAGTTCGTACTGTATCACCTTAGCAGCAATTGGTAGTATTGATGAAAAAAACAATAGTGTAAAATATAGTAATTTCATACGAACACCTCGCAGTCATTACATAAGTACGGGTGTTACCAGGTAAAAAGTGTCGTCAGGATTGATTATCTTTCAGGTATATATTATTGGTCTGGATTCTTATGTAAAAACTTGTCAATCAGGCAAACAGTTTATTGCATCTATGTAAAGTTACAATCGGGAGTTGTTGATAACATTCATTGATCGATTGTCTTACCTGAGGGGCCCCGTGACACACGATGAGCGTGCGCGTTTGTCAACAAATCATATCCACTCTCAAACGCTTATCAGAAGTTATTATTTATTCCACCATCTCTTCCGCTAAACTGTCATACACGTGCGCATTAAAAAGAGATGCGTTTACACTATTGAACATGTCGCAGAATTTTCTTCCTCGTTCCGTTTTACTGAAAACACAGTATACCCTTATTTTTTCATCCGGTAATTCAAGTATCCGGTATGCATCCTTTTTACCGCGTATCATTAATTCGTATTTAAGCGAAAAATAATTGATATGTATAAATGCATCGACTCTGTCGGCTTCAAGCATATCGATTAAACCCTGGAAATAGCTATCTCCGGTAAGAAATTCTATTTTTATTGTGGGATGTCTTAAAATTACTGGAATATATGTAGCATCAAGATGCACCATTTTAAAATTGTAAAGATCTTCCTGTTTTGTAACTTTCTTTAATGAATTATCTTTACGTACCACAATGCAGGGAGTTATCTCGGAAAGGGGCACTTCGGAGAACAGGAATTTCTCTTCACGTTCGGGAATTTTTGTCATGTTGGGAATGACATCAATGGAACCGTCTTCAAGCAGTTTCAATGCCCTCTTTATCGGGAATGGTCCAAACATTTCAACGTCAACATTCATCTGCGGTCCTGCAAATTTCATCCAGAAATCAGCCCCTACTCCAGTAGTCTGTTTGCCATTATCAGATCCCATCATAAACGGCGCAAGCATAAACGTTCCGACTCTGACAGTATCCCTTGCAAACAAAATTTGTGAAAAAAGCAGTGTAATCAACAGAACTATTTGTTTACTTTTCATAAATAGTACTCTCGATGAATAACATTACAGATTGATATATCGGTTCTATCATAGCATAATTATGTTCTAAAAACAATAGTTCTGTTTTTCCCGAACCGACTTTCCCTGTAAAATCCATTGTGATGCACACTGCTCTTCCCCTTCCATTACCGGTCATACCCTCTATGTTTGTATTTGACATTCCCTACCGTTTACGTTACTATGTAATGTAATATATGCTGCAATGAATTTCTGACATCCTATGAGACATCTGCTGACTTTAAAAGCATATATATCATTACTAAGTCCAATAAACGCAGTATCGTCTTTTCAGAGGATATGTCGTGTCATGTTAAAAAAAATCACAACCTTATATGGACGGGTTGTCCTGGTTCAGCTTATCGCCATCATTGTAATCATGGCTGTAAATGGTCTCATTTCCTACCGGAGTAATTGGACCAGAGTTGTTGAACATATGAATGAGCAGATAGAACAGGTTTCCAACAGATTAGCCTTTCAGATATCACTCCCCTTCTGGAATCTTGACAAAAATGCAGCAAACAATATTTTGCTCCATGAAATCAATAACCCCTATCTTAGCGGCATTGCAGTCCTGCAGGATGGAAAACTCTGGACTGGTGTGGTTTTGAATGCAAACAAAGAGGTAGTGCTGGCAAAAGATCTAAAAGATAGTTCACAGCTTAATTTTGAAGGTAATGAACAACCTAAAATCCGAATCAAATATAAAGACTCGAGAGAAAAAACCTGGGAATTAGGTGATCTTGTACTGTATTCAACAGACGAATTCCTGAAAAAGTTATTTATGTCAATTATCATCGAGAGCGTTATTCATACAATAATCCTTATTGTTGGAATCAGTATTTTAACAGTAATTCTCCTCAATTTGTTTCTAAATAAACCACTTGAAAAGATTACTGATACGGCCCGGAGAATCGGTGAGGGAGAGATTGAGCTTCAGGCTGAATTGGCCGGAACAAGAGAAGTACTAACGCTTGCGACAGCCTTTAACCGGATGACTTCCCGTCTTCGGGACAGTTTAGATGCGATGCGCCGGATGAACGAGGAGCTTGAAAAACGGGTTGCGGAGCGCACCGAAAATCTTACACTTATCAACAAAGAACTGGAATCATTCTCCTACTCAGTTTCACATGACCTTCGTGCACCACTCAGGCATATCAACGGGTTTATTAAACTTCTGGAATCTCAGGATACAGGTACTCTTAACGAAAAAGGAAAACACTACCTTCAGGTGATCTCGGAATCAGCGGAAAAGATGGGCCTTCTCATCGATCAGTTACTGCAACTTTCCCGAACAGGAAGACAGGAACTGAATAAAACGCAGGTGAGCATGAACAGATTGGTCAGAGATGTGATTAACGGGCTCAGCAGTGAAACATCCAACCGCTCGATAACGTGGGCCATTGATGATCTTCCTGAAACATGTGCCGATCCATCAATGTTAAACGCCGTGTTAACCAATCTTATCGGTAACGCACTGAAATTTACCAGAAATCTCGAAAACACCCGAATACATATCGGTTCTTTCGCCGGAGAAAAAAGGAACGAGACAGTGTATTTTGTCAAAGATAACGGCGTGGGTTTTGATATGAAATACCTGGACAAACTTTTTGGAGTGTTTCAGCGCCTTCATAGTGCCAGCGAATTTGAAGGTACAGGGATAGGTCTTGCTAATGTACAGCGAATCATAAACAGGCATGGAGGAACTGTATGGGCTGAAGGAGAAATTGGTCACGGGGCATCATTCTATTTTTCACTGATCAACGGGTAAAAAGTGCCTGGCATACTTAACCGGAAACGGATAGACACGTATGAAAAAAATTAAAGAGATTCTACTTGCAGAAGATGATCCTAATGATATTGAACTTACGCTGGGCGCACTCAATGAATATAATCTGGCAAACAGTGTCCAGGTAGTTCATAACGGCGAAGAAGCGATTGATTATCTTCACCGCCGCGGGTCGTTTCAGAGTATTCCTCCCGGAAATCCGGCAGTTGTGCTTCTTGACCTTAAAATGCCGAAAATAAACGGCCTTGAGGTTCTTCGTCATATTAAATCCGATGCAAATTTAATGTACATCCCTACCGTTATTCTTACATCATCTCACGAAGAAAGGGATATCGTAGAAAGTTATAAACTCGGGGTCAATGCTTACGTGGTAAAACCCGTTGACTTTAAACAGTTTGTTCGTGCTGTGAAAGAGCTTGGAATGTTCTGGGCATTGTTTAATGAACCTCCACCCGGATGTATCAAAAAATCAGCGATGAGTGCCAAATGAGTGCTGACAAAAAAAACAAAGTACGTATCCTTCACCTTGAAGACGATCCGGTTGATGCCGAGCTGGTTAGTGCGACGCTTGAATCGGAAGGCTTGTCGTGTGATATTGTGCACGTTGACAACAAGGATGAATTTATTACAACATTTTCCTCCGGACACTTTGATGTCATACTGTCCGATTTTTCACTGCCACAATTTGACGGGTTGACAGCGCTCAGGATTGTTCGTGAACTCAACACTGAAATTCCGTTTATTTTATTATCCGGAATGCTTGGGGAGGAAGTTGCAACCGATAGTATAAAAGCTGGCGCAACCGACTATGTGCTGAAACAGAGAATAACAAGGCTTGCACCATCAGTAAAGAGAGCATTACGAGAAGCTGAGGAGCGGCTTCAACGCCGCAGAGCAGAAGATGCACTTAATGAAAGTGAAGAAAAGTATCGAAATCTTGTCGATAATCTTGATATTGGCGTCACATTGATAAGTCCGGATATGAAAATTGTTACCTGTAATCATCAGGTGCGAAAATGGTTTCCAGTAATTGACAGCAATAATAGACAGGGGATAACAACTACATACGATGCATTCTGCCCGGAACATTGTAAACTGCAGTGCGATGCATGTACTGTTGCCCTTGCTATCAAAGATGGGCAGAAACACGAGTGCGTTAGAGAGCTTGAAATTGATGACACCAGAAAATCATTCAGGTTTATCGCAACTCCCGTTAAAGATTCAAAAGGAACTATACAAGGTATTATTGAAATAATGGAGGATGTTACACAAAAGATCAATAACGAAAAAGAACGGAAAGAGCTTGAAGAACGTTTACAACATGCTCAAAAAATGGAAGCAATCGGAACACTTGCCGGTGGAATAGCACATGATCTGAACAACATTTTATCACCAATACTGGTATATACAGAAATGATACTACTCGATACACCTCCAGGGAGTGATCAGGAAATGAAGCTCCGGGAGGTTTTAGGTGCAACAGAACGTGCCCGGGACCTGATCGGGCAGATACTGAAGTTCAGTCGTCAAAAACAGAAAGAGATAAAACCGGTTATCGTAAGTGATATTATCAGTGAAGTATTGAAACTTATCAGACCCACTACACCTTCGACAATCGAAATACGCTATGAAAGTGATTCAGCAACCGACTTGATATTTGCTGATCCCACACAGATTCATCAGATACTAATGAACTTATGTACAAACGCATCACATGCCATGAGAGAAAATGGTGGAGTGCTTGATATAACGCTTACTACGGTTAATCTTGATCAGGAGGCAGCCGCACGCACCAACAATCTTACAGCTGGACAGTATAAAAAGATCTGTGTCAGAGATACAGGAACAGGAATTGACAAAGATGTGTTAAAACGCATATTTGAGCCCTATTTTACAACAAAGAAAATAGGAGAAGGTACCGGTATGGGACTTTCTGTCATACATGGGATTATCAAGAGTCTTAACGGAACGATAACCGTCAACAGTGAGCCGGGGAAGGGTTCGGCATTTACTGTTTACCTTCCGATTGCCGAAAATCTTGTTTTGACTCAGCTGATACAAGGCAATGATCTGAAAAGAGGAACTGAACGTATACTTCTGGTTGACGATGAGAATGCTATTGTTAACGCAATGCGGGCAGCGCTAACCATACTTGGTTATAAAGTGACCGCTACAACTGACAGTAAAAACGCTCTTAAACGATTTCTGCAAAATCCCCGGTATTTTGATATTGTTATAACCGATATGACAATGCCGGTAATGACCGGTAAGGAACTGGCATCTGAAATTTTATCGGTACGTCAGGACATTCCAATAATCATGTGTACCGGCTATAATGAATCAGTTGACAAAGATCTAGTCAGGGAAATTGGAATAATTGATTTATTGACAAAACCAATATCGCTGCATGAGATTGCAGGTAAGATCTACAATGCTTTACATAACAAAAACGGATAGTTTTACACCATTTTTGATGTTTACAGACCTGAAACCTCACAAAACACACCTATTTGTCAACTATCAACATTTGAATTACTTCTTTACTACCGATTTCCCTAAAAAGTATTGTATGGGAGATAAACAGCATATGTTTATTAATATAAATTTAGAAATCCATAAACAGATCTACGGTTTTCTATGAAATAACCTTTTCATATTTTTCTTTAACAACTTTCAGGTATTTTCGAATTTGTATATTTTGGGGGCATTTACTTTCGCATAAACCACACTCTACGCAATTTGAAGGTCTGGCATCCTGACCGAGCCACCCGTTAATCCAAAATTCCGCCTTGCCATGATCATTAAACTGTGCAGCATGATTAAGAGCCCAGAAAATTTCGGGGATATTTACTCCAACAGGGCAAGGCATACAATATCTGCAATTGGTACAATTGACAATCGTTCTTTCAATGAAGAATTGTTTGGCGTGGTCAATTATTTTGTTTTCCTCAGCTGTCAATGAACCGGCTTCCGATTCTGATGCAATACGAATATTTTCTTCTGCCTGACACATTTCGTTCATTCCGCTTAACACGATACCTATTTCTTTTTTGTTCCACAAATACTTCAGTGCCCACTCAGCAGGTGTTCTTTTAATTTCAGCTTGATTCCATATGTCTTCCAGTTCTTTTGGAATTTCTCTTTTTGATAACGTTCCTCCTCTAAGGGGCTCCATAATGACAACTCCAAGTCCGCGTTCATGTGCATACCTCATTCCCTCAAGACCGGCCTGATAGTTTTCATCCATGTAATTCAATTGAATCTGGCAAAAATCCCAGGGATATGCATCAATAATCTCTTTAAACAAATCAAGATCATCATGAAAAGAGAAGCCTGCAAACCTGATCTTTCCGGATTTTTTCGCTTTATCCAGAAACAATCCAAAATCATTTGCTTTACAGTTTTCCCAGGTTCCATGGTTAAACGCATGCAATAAATAAAAATCTATGGTTTCCAGTTTCAATCGTTCCAGCTGTTGATCCAAAAAACCATAAAAGTCTTCATGAACTTTTACCTCCCATATTGGCAATTTGGTAGCAACATTGACTTTTTCCCTATAACCATCCTCCAAAACTTTAGCACAAAATGCTTCGCTATTGCCGTTATGGTAGGGCCAGGCTGTATCCAGATAATTTACTCCCTGATCAATTGCGTAACGAACCATTGGAATTGCCTTGTCATAATCAATTTTTCCAAAATCTTCATCTATTACCGGTAATCGCATAAGGCCAAAACCCAAAATGCTTACTTTTTCTCCTGTTTTTCCAAACTCCCGATATAACATTTTGCACTCCTATTAGGTTGATAGACATTTTGATTTTTTTAATTTTTGAGTCTAAAATAGTGCTTACATTGAGCTGATACAACTACATTGTTGAATATTTTGAGGAAATTAACCACATTGCACAGTTGAATCAAGGTTCTCTGCGTTTCTATACACATCAGTGGTGTCAGCTCCGTAAAGCTGATATACTACTGTAAAGAAGAGAATGAATGTTATCCAATGCAATTGATTCATATAATGCTTCACTTGAAAGCAATTACTACAAAATGGGATAAACATATTGTAACAATCCCGCGTAATTGATTTTTTAAGAATGACATATCCACTCACGATACCACATCAGAATAAGATGCGAAACGCTTCTATTTCTTATACTTATCCATAGGCCTTACATTGTTTTCAAGCAACTCTATCAGCGCTTTTAACTTTCTTTCTCTGGTGTCTTCTCTTTTGGGCTCATTAAACAGGCCCACAAATTGCTTTTTTATTGATTGAGGCATCTCTTGATAATGAGCATATGCTTTTGTATTTGTACAAATTCTTTTTTCAAATTCCTTATACTTATCATTCTCAATATGCTTCTGATCTGCTATCTCCCAGGATCCATCCTCTTTTGCTCTTTGAATAGCGTGTAATCCACGTTCTGTTATCATCCCTGATTTTATTAGTTTATCAACAATGACTTTATTCTTATCCGACCATCTGCTTCCTTTTTTTCTGGGCGAGAAATACTTTTTATACCTATTATCATCGATCTTTTTTATTACTCCATCAATCCATCCAAACGACAAAGCCTCTTCTAATGCATCATTTGCGGTAAAATGGTTATCTCCTTTTTTGGAAAAAACAATCCAAACACCTTTTGAATTCAAATCCACAGCAGATAACCATTTTCTGAATTCTTTCCGGTCAGTAAAGTATAGATTTTCACTCATAGTATTCCCATATGCACCCGATGGCAGTACGTATATTCTACGCGTATGCATTATTTCCTAAACTTTTTCAAAGGTTGTATGCGACCAATAGTGGTGTCTACCGTTATTTGCTATCAG
Organism: Fibrobacter sp.; assembly: GCA_012513915.1. Lineage (GTDB taxonomy): Bacteria > Fibrobacterota > Chitinivibrionia > Chitinivibrionales > Chitinispirillaceae > JAAZBG01. The sequence continues at coordinate 21,403 of JAAZBG010000033.1, read as the reverse complement.
TTTCCAGTTCCTTCTTAATAATTCCTTTTTCAATACGCGATTTACAAAACCATGGGCCATTAGTATGGTATGCTTTACATTTTTATTTTTTTCAAGAAAATCAGCACCATCACTGACCCGCATAGTAAAATTTTTGTACGATTCTGAATTGCAGCTTAACCCGAATCTCCATAGTAACCGAAGTGTAATCATCCAGATAACAAAGGGCATTTTTATCGATTTTCCTATACCGTATGGTAAATCTGCTTCATTAAACAGATGCTTTGATTCAAATACGCTGATTCCCAACATATGAAAAGATTCATGCGTTCTAGTAAGTTCACTGCTTATGAACAGCTCTCCATCCTGGATAATTTCTTTTAACGAAGAGGGAATATCATTTGCAGAGTGAAGTTTACAGGTATTCCATGCCCGGATAAATTGTTCTACATTTTCACCTGAAACAATAGAAAACGAAGAATAGTCATCATGGGCCTGAGGTTTTCCATGCCTGACAAGTGTAATCTTTCTTTGGGTTTTGTCCATACCTATTTTTTCTTTGAAGTATTCTTTTTCAAATGCGCACTTATTCATGTCCGCCGTGTCAGCGTATTTCAATAACTGTCATACTCTGACGGGCTGAACTACTTCACAAATATATATATAACACGGTAATTCTTCAAACAGTAGCTTAATACCCTGCATTTAGTTTGCTCTTTACATCTTTCACAGTTATAATAATAGACTGACACTCCAGCTACCAGCTGTAATTTTCATTATTATCCAAACGAAGTAGTATCCTGACCTTTATGATGGAAGCATCCATTATTGGGCCGATAGTATACAAAAACAAGCAACAGTACCGATTTTTAATGTAATTTATATGCATTACATTAATTTTTCCTGAGCAGCTGGAATAAGTATGGACAAATTGATTACGCCAGTTTCATCATTTGAATACATCGGAATTCTTATCTCCTATGTATATGTATTTGCTATTATCGGAATTGCGACTTTACTGCAAAAGAAAAAATTATTATCCAGTGAAGGGAGCAGGAAATTTATCCATATACTCCTGTCCAACTGGTGGATTCTGGCAATGGTTCTTTTTACATCAAATATTGCAGCATCAGTTGGTCCATTTACCTTTGTCATCATAAACTACCTCTCCTATAAGAAAAAATGGTTTGGAGCGATGGAACGAAAAGGGGGAAAAGAGGATTTAGGTACTGTGTACTATGCAATTTCTCTGTTGATATTAGCATTGATTACATTTTCACCCTCAAGTCATCCGTCAATCGGAGCACTCGGGATTCTTGTTATGGGATACGGTGATGGCTTTGCAGCGGTAATTGGAAAACGGTTTGGCAGACTAAAGTTTAAAATATCTGGAAGTGAGAAGAGTCTTGAGGGGTGCCTGACGATGTTCATTCTTTCATTTGTTACAGCATATACATTATTCCTTTTTTTTCCAGTACCGGAAATGCTTATTTACAGTCTGACAATTGCATTGTTCGCGACATTATTGGAGGGACTAACACCACATGGATTTGACAACCTGACAGTTCCTTTAGGAGCATCTCTGTTCTACTCTATTCTGATTAAGATTGCATAGGAGAACTTATGTATCAAATTCTCATTGGCACGATTATATGCCTGGTGATCGCACTGTATGCCTATAATAAAAAATCATTAACCATAAACGGTCTGTTCGGCGCACTATGTATGGGGATAGTACTTACGGTATGTGGTGGTTTGTATTTTCTGTCACTGCTAATTACTTTTTTTATTTCGTCAACAATTGCCGGAAAGTTCTGTAAACATCTTGAAAAAGAACTTTCATCAATTCACCAGAAATGCGGGGCACGAGATATTGCTCAGGTAGCTGCCAATGGAATGCCTGCATTACTTTTTGCCATACTCTTTTATCTGACCGGTAATCATATATTCATTCTTGGTTTTGCAACCGGAATTGCATCGTCAAATGCTGATACATGGGGTTCTGAATTAGGTGTTCTCAGCAAGAAGCCCACTGTTTCTATTTTGAATTTTAAGCCACTACGTAAAGGACTCTCCGGAGGAATTACATTTGCTGGTACAATGGCATCTTTTGCCGGAGCGGTTCTTATTGCTGCTGTATTTACAATAGGGTATCACCATGTATACAATGATAGCAGCCACGCTTTATTGTTATTTACATTATGCCTGTTTGGCGGATTTGCCGGGTCGCTTTTAGACAGTGTTCTGGGAGCTACGCTGCAAGTGAAATACTATTGTGAGGCAAAACAGATGATTACTGAAAAGCGGGTAACTGATGGCACTAACAATAAGGTATTCTCCGGATACCCTCTGATAAACAATGACGTAGTTAATTTTGCCAGCAGCTTCATAGTGTCTCTGCTGACTGTTTTTGTTTACATGCTACTTACCTGATATATTTATTTTTTAGTCATCGGATCAATTTTTAAATCCTTTAATTCCTCTCCAAAATAACCAGAATATCAAGAGCACTTCACCAATGAATGTATACATTGAAATCTGAAGACTATAACCCGATACAAGAATTTTTCCGATACTATCAATCATATAGCCAAGACCCGCGATAGATATAAGAATACCCAGAAATTTTGGGAAATCCATAGATTTTATAACCAGGTAACCAAGAACTATCAGATGTGCTCCAAAAATGAGTAATCCCAGATCCCATCCGGACTGAAAAGAATTCAATTGGAACATGACCTGCGCAGCCATCTGGTTCGTCTCAAACATTTCACACCCGGAATTTCCCAGAAGCGACATAACCTGAAAAAGATGATTTGTTGACGTCGCAAGTATAGCCGTGTATACTAATCTCAACCACGCGGCAAACATAGACAATCCCTTGTTTGATTCTGTAAATACTATATACAGAGCCCACGCCACTATTACGTCAAGAACTGCAACTATCAGAAAAAGAAAAATTCCCGCACGGAACATACCCATTGATGATACAATATTCGATAGCGTTGCAGCAGGATCCCCTTTAACAATCAAATGTACAACTGCACCCAAATTGGCTATCGGTGCAAGAATGGCCATTAATAGCAAGGAACAGCCTGCAATTATTGATGCCTGGCGACGGGTTATATTCTTAGTCTTTCCTGTCGTTTCACATAATGTCATGAATGTTTTCCACTTTCTTTATTATGGATGCAGTGCCATAGGATTTGATCAAGTCTCATATCAGACGCAATATCCGGATACTAATATATACTTTATGCGGTTCTCCATTGCACTTTATCGCATGGTTACACTTCAACCCGAAGTCTGTTGAGGTACTGTTGCATTTCTGTATTCAAATCTGCATTAAGAAAATTTAATCTGTTTCGTAGAGATCAGTATCATTTTCCAACACAGGGGCTTTCCAGTCGATCCAGTCTGACTTGTTAAGAGTACTGCCACCAGCAACAATGCCCCCTGTTTGCGCAGTTTGATGATTCAGGAATTTACTGATATTTTTATTTAACATATCTGTGAAATTATCGGTATATGAACAATGTCCGGTTCCATTAGGTGTCTTTGAGTTATAGCTAAGATTCTGAGAACAGCCTAACGCCTTATAAACTTCCATAGCTCCCTGAATTGCCATATTCCCACCCAGTGCACACATTTGCGTTGCCGCCTGATTTTCCATGCTGTATAATCCTCTGGGTGCAAATGTTGCGATTATTTCATGCGCATCAATAGGAAGCAGACTTGTATTTTTTACGAAGGGTTTAAAGTTATTACTAAGCCATAACTGACCTCTAAAATTGTTATCTGTATTTTCCGGACATTTTGCATCAGCGATTCGGTAGGCGGGAATTCCAACAACGCTTGTTTCTTCCGGCAGCGCAAGAGCTACCCGTTCATCAAAAAGCGCAACCGCAAATGCACCTTTAGCCATTCTTGAACACCCTGTTGTAGCCAGCCGCCTGTAATCAATGATATCACCACCGGATTTCTGTAGTACGTCAATCATCCTGCTGGCCCCCCACGCCCAGGCCATTAAAAGACCTGCCGAATGTTTGCCACCATAGATATCATAAAAAAGTCCCGTAAAATCTCTACTTCTGTCAACATTTCCCTCGGGTTGCTGTTCGGCACCAATTTTCGAATAATCGTAAGTAATAATAGCCACCCCTTGTCTGCTTGCCTTATTAGCGATCTCTGAGCCAAAAGTTCCCATTGTTATAATTGCCGGATAGGGAGCTTTTCCTGAAGACGGCAATTTGACAGTAGCACTAAAATCAATCTTCTTACCATTATCCTCCACGTGTACGGTAATTCTGTTATTGGTGACGGTGCCGTTTACCACCTGAGGCGGTACTGGTTTTTCTCCATATATGTATTTCATTGCCTGTAAAAGTATCTCCTGTCTGCGACAGCGCCATTCACTTTTTTTTGTTATTTTGGTGCCATCAATTTTTTTAAATGGATCTGGAAGTTTCGAATTCTTAACAGTCAGCCTGGAAGCATCAACTAACTCCGGTACAACACAATCAAAACACGAATTTTCAACACTGGCTCCATAGGCATACCGTGCCTCCGAAGTTTCCTTCTTCATGGTAATTTCAATTCCAGTTAGTTTGTATGATCCAACCGGTTGTTTTACAAATGCAAACCCTTCTTTTTTAATTATTAGCGTGTCAATATTTTCTACTGCTGCATTCCGAAATATTTGAGCTGATCCCACTTGTTCTATTTGCCCTGTTATGTATATTTCATTTCCGGTTTGTACCAGTTTACAGGTTGAGATATGTTGATCTATCCTGACACTCATCAGATAAAAGCCATCTGTTAACAACGGCAGTGCATAAGTATTCAAACCCTGTTCCAGATTTTCTAAATTAATACAAGCGCATTTTTCACCATTGGCAGAAAATACAGACACAACCACATTACTCGCCGGTGATGAGATAAATAACCTGAGTCGATTATTTTTTATACTGATACTTCTGATCCCCGTCAACGAATGCTGTTCACCATTTTTTCTTATGGGAGTTTGATTGCTTATTGCAAATTTACCACTCGCATCGGTAGTATCCTTAAGTAAAGTGTCCGAGCTAAGGGTCACAACAGCTCCGGAAATGACCATGCCTTTATCATCTTTTACAGTCCCATTTATGACTATTTCAACTGCCGCCAGAACTGGAACAATTGAACAGCACAAAATAAAAATTCCTGTAAATATTTTGAACATTTGAGCACTCCTCCTGGATAAAAAAAATTGTTTTGTTATGCGATTACTGGTTGATAGTATTAAAAGATGTGATAGTAAAGTAAGTAGTCATAAATCCGTACATAAGTCCTGTACAACTGGAAAATCTGATGATAAACGATATCATACAGATACTAATGGATATGTTAGTACTCAAGGAAGCTTATTGGATGGTGGAATCGTATTAAAGTTTCTATCGCCCCCTTTTTTCAACAAATTCTGGTCGGCAAAATCAAGAAGCACCTTCCAATCTTCAGAAGTCATGCCATGACCTCCTTCCCTGAAATTCATTCCAAGCTTATCTGTCGCATTCAGGAAAGCATACACTGGCCTGGCTCCCAGAAAAGTCTGAACCGCTGCATAGGCTCTTCCGTATTCATCAGCGAAAGAATTTAACATTATGAAAAGACGCGGTGCAGTAAGCGCTGGAAGCCAGTGCTGGTCACATGGAAGACGCGGGGTCTGATTCCTGAATTTCTCCAGAAGCGGACCAAACCAGATTGTATTCTGATCAACAATCTCAGTGATCCCCTGCCCTAGCCCCCTACCCATTTCTTTGCCAGAGAAACGAAATGCCATACCGCCGGCAACCGGAGCAGTAAGCGCAATACGTTCATCAAAAGCGCCAGCCAAAAGAGCTGCCTGCCCACATCGTGAAGTGCCGGTAACCATGATTTTTTCTTTATCAATCAGAGTATCGGTTATCAGGTAATCGACCGCGCGGGAAATTCCCCAGGCCCAGGCAGAAAAATCACGCCAGTCATATTCCGGATAAGAGGGAAAAAAGGCGGTAGATTTATAATTATTATTGTCAGCACCCAATTGAGTATACTGAATAGTTGCCACTGCATAACCGCGGGAAACAGCAGCTGAAGCAGCTCCAAGACTTGATTTTCCGGCACTGAAATCAACAGAGATCAAAACAGGGAAACCATGCTCAGCAGGTAAAGTAGCCGGAGTAAAAATTCCCAGATCAAATCCCAGTTTTCCATCCTTTCCAAAACTCAGATGTATCTTTCGATAATCAGCCTTTACACTCCCGCTGATAATTCGAGTCATAGAAGTGGTTTCTGTTCCCTTAACATTTCCGGGTGGTGGTGGCATATGTCCATATTCATAATCTTCCAGAATGCGGATCATCTCCCGCCGGCGAAGCTTCCACTGCGCCATAGTAGTAACTTTTGTTCCATCTTTCATGATAAGCGGATCCGGCATTTCTTTGATAACAGGCAGGCCCATTACAGAATTAATCAAGGAGGATTTGGTTCGGTCCATTATTACAGTAATATCTGCTTGCTTATACGAAGTCACCGGATACATTTCTGGTTTAAACCCGTTTTTATCAACAAGCAGCGTATCAACACTCTCCACAGCAGCATCGTATTTACTTCTTAAATTATTGACATAAAAAGAATTACCACTCACGTAAATCCGGTTTCCGGCACTTACCATTTTTTTTACTACTTGAAAGCGGTCAGCAGTAAAGTGTATGATATAATAGCCGACAGCCAGTTCCGGTAACTTATACTCATGTAAACCGTAACACATCGCACCACATGTAATGGTAAAAATTTGTTTTCCACTGGCAGAAAAAATATTTACCGAACCCTTGACAACATCAGACGGAATAACAATCCTGAGATGACTTCCGGTAACTTCGATTCTGTATCCGGCAGAGCCTTTTGTTCTTAAAATTCCGGGGTCACTAATCGAAGGATTGTTCTCATTACGGAATTCACCTTTCGCGTTAGTAACTCCTTTAAACATCGTATCTGAAACAAGTACGATTGATGCTCCTGCGATTGCAGCTCCATCCCCATCTGTTACCATACCTTTCAGAGATATATCAGTTTCAGCTGATAGTGATGATACTATCAGACACAAAAAGATCATGGTGCAGATTATAAGTTGCATAAGTATCTCCCCGGCATTGAATCGTTGATTACAAGTAACCTTCAATTAAGACGATTCTGCTTTTTCGATATAGTTTACAATTAGCCACTACCAACACACAAATTAATACGGTAAATAGAAATTATTTCAGTAATTTATTTTGTTATGACAAAGCGGTAATTACTGCATTTGGATTGACCTTTATTACTGTTGAAAACAACAGATACGATGTAATATCCGGAGGGTAACGATGATAATGGTATTGACAGAAATGATACACTTGCATTTATTTTATAATTTCCGCTACACTGAATCTGTCCCAGTGTGTTTACAATCTTTACAGATATATCTTCAGCCTTGATGGTGTTCAAAACCAGAGTATTATCCTTAATAAAAAACCATTTGTGAGACTCCGCGATTTTTTGTTCTCTGCCAATACCGGTACAATCGGCAGCAATTTCAGGATCCTGACCTCCCGCAATGTCAAGACCAAAAAATTTAAGTATTGCGTCTTCCTCGTAATTCATTGAGTGAGGTTGTCCAGGGGCTGACCATGCCTGAAGAACAACATATCCGCATTTGTTTTTCCAGAATTTCCGGTTGTAGGCATACCCTGCAGCTGGAGGAGAGATTTTGTCTGTTGAGTCAGGTGTTGTACTCAATCCAAGTACATTTGTCCATTCCTTTATCGATTCGTTAAAATTCTGAAATTTAATAGTCTGATCACTTTCCCCGTGGAAAATCATTACACGCGGACGATGTCCTGAATAATTCGGATTGATTGCACGAACGAGACTACCCCACTGTTCCGCAGTTTTTGTCACCGTACCGCTGGCACACGGTCCACTCCACTGCGCAGTACCGCTTTTTTCATACTCCACAGCCCAGCAGCCACAAGCAACACCAGCCCTTGGTGCGCCTGCAGTAAAGATTTCCGGATATACTCCAAGCAGCGCCTGTGTCATCATTGCACCAGATGATCCACCTACAGCATAAACACGGGTGGAGTCAGCATTATATTTTTTAAGTGCGTACCTTACCATTTGAGCAATTGCATGGGGATCTCCGCCTTTGTCGTGTGCGAGGGCTTGAGGAGAACCTACATCCCAGCAGTTACGTCCAGGATTATCAGGGAAAATCATAATAAACCCATTTTTGTCCGCTGCAGCCTTGATTTTTGCATTAGCGCTAACCTGCCCTGAAACAGAACTCTGACAAGCATGAATTGAAACAACTATAGGAGGTTTAGCGGCAAGCTTCGACGGGACATGTATATACATTTTGACATAACTGGGAACAGATGCACTACCAACCCATTCCGCACGGGGAACCTCTGGAGGCGTTTGGGAAGCAACCTGGACTGATGATAAAGTAATCATTCCAAAAATGAAAGCAGAAACACTCAGCACGTTTTTTCTTATCAGATTCATTAATGTACCTCTGTTGTTGAGTTTTTTAGAAAATCACTCTGAAGAGGTACATTACCACTTATACGCAAAAATATTTTGAGATTACTTTTTACCCAAAAGTATCCATGCTCCCCAGATCCCCCCCGTTTAAAATATAACCGAGATTTTCTTTTTTAGCCAAAATATGTTGTTTTTTTTAAACTACCATTAACATTTAGGTAATTTGGTAAACAATTATTATTCGAATTTTAACTTCTCATAGCACCATCATCTAAATACACTTCATATATATAAGGATCACCAAGTATTCCACCAAAAGGCTGCTGCAGAAATGATAAATTCACTATCTTTACTTCGCACCACACTAAATTACACCTTTCACCGACAACGGCCACAACCACCACATTATCATTTTGCATAATTACAACACCATCTTCAGAGTAGGTCTGGCTGCTTTGAGCCAGGGTGGGGTCACTTGATCCGACAGGCTCAAACACTGATCCGATCGATCCGACCGGAAACAACCACTATTTTACATTAGATATTTTTAATCAGGGGTGTTGTATTGTTAACCGTGTATTTTTTGTAAAGAGGATATCATACTATCGGCGGTAGAATGGAGACGTGCAGTACACGTCCCCAGTATCTCGCTTATTTTACCACTTTGTCATTACTCCACTGACCCTTACTAAACAGTTCCGGTGAAAATTTCTTTCGAATACTCTCAATAATCACCGCAGCGATTCCCGGAAGTGCCGCCCAGGCAAGCTCTGCTCCTGTCAATGGATGAGTCTTAAACAGTGCATTTGCCTGTGGAAGAAAGACAACAATCATCTGAAGCCCCAGACCTATAAACATACACACTATCAGCCATGGATTTTTGAATAATCCAAGTTTCAAAACACCAATTTCCGTTGAACGGGCCTGAAACGCGAATAACCACTCAAAAATCACAATGCTTGTAAATGCAATTGTCTGACGCACTTCATGCCTCACAACACCATCAATTCCCTCAGGAATCGGTGCATGATGAAACAGCCAGGTTACAATCATGCTCATACACAGTGCAATGAACATCAACCTGAACACCATTCCTTTAAAAATAAGCCCGACACCCGACTGGCGTGGCGGCTGCAACAGCTCCCTGCCGGTACCCGGTTCAAGTCCAAGCGGTATTGCAACCATCGCTCCGGTTACAAGATTAATCCACAAAATCTGGATCGGCTCAAGGGGTGATTCACCATAGAACAGAACACTCATAAAAAGTGTCAGCAGTTCTGAGAAACAGGTCATCAGAAGGAAGAACACTGCATTACGCAAACGATTAAAGACAATGCGCCCCTCCTCCACCGCACTCACAATTGATGCAAAATTATCATCAACAAGGATCATATCCGATGCCTCTTTTGCTACATCGGTACCGGTAATACCCATCGAAACACCAATATTGGCGGCTTCAAGCGCCGGTGCATCATTGACACCATCACCGGTCATCGCCGCAATATGTCCCGATTTACGAAACGCGTTAACAATTCTCAATTTGTGAAGCGGCTCGATTCTGGCAAACACTGTTTGTGTTTTGCACAGTTCAACAAGCTGTTCCTGCGACAAATGTTCGATATCTTTACTTGTTGTCCCCTTTGCCCCCGCTTCGCAAATGCCAATCTGTGATGCAATCGCGACAGCAGTGTCAGGATTATCACCGGTGATCATCGCAACCCTGATCCCCGCCTTTTTACACTTTGCAACCGCATCCTTTGCCTCTTCACGTGCAGGATCGATCATTGCGATAAGCCCAATAAAGGTCAGTTTTCCTGCAAAACTTTCCGCATGCAGCTTCCCCGATTCCACAGGATACGGTGCAGCAGCAACCGCAAGCACACGAAGTGCCTTTCCAGCCATAGTCCGGTTAACAGCAAGTATCCTGTCAATTGACTCCTGACCAAGTCCTGTCGCACCGGACTCTGTTTCGATGCTGGTGCACATGGGAAGCATTTTTTCAATCGAACCCTTTACATATACTGTCCTCACACCATTATCATTATGTAAGGTAGCCATGTACTGATTCTGACTGTCAAATGAAATTTCATCAAGGCGTGGCTGTACACGTTCGATATCTTTTTTATAAATACCCAGTTTTGCAGCAGCGGTAAGCAGTGCCCCTTCGGTCGGGTCACCAAGAATGCTCCATACTGCATCCTTACCGGTCAATACAGCATCATTACAAAGCGTGGCAATCCCAAGTAATTTGGAAAGGGTTTTATCATCAGTTACCTTCTTATCGTCAAGTAAAAAATCGCCGTTTGGCGCATAACCGCCGCCGGTAACGGTATAATGACGTCCATCAAGCCATACCTCTTTGACTGTCATCTCATTAAGAGTAAGTGTTCCCGTTTTGTCTGTACAGATAACTGTTGCTGTTCCCAGCGTTTCAACTGATGTCAATTTCCTGATGATAACATTGCGCTTTGCCATTTTGTTCACACAGATCGCAAGCACCACCGTAACTGCAGCCGGTAATCCTTCCGGGATACCCGAAACAGCCGCGGCAACTGCAAGCAGAAGAACATCAATCCATGCCATGCCATTGATCAACCCTGCGATAGCAAGTACTATACAGGCAATCAGCACAATCCAGATCAGGGAGTGGCCCAGTTTGTTGACATTCTGCTGAAGCGGTGTGATCTCTTTCCCGGTATTTTGAATCGCTTCGGCAATATGCCCAATCTCTGTCTGCATGCCTATGGCAGTCACCACCGCCAGTGCACGACCGTTACTGACCGTTGTCCCCATAAACACCATATTTTTACGATCATGGATTGATGCCTGAGGCGCCACAGCAGAACTCACTTTGTCAACCGGCATCGATTCACCAGTGAGCGTCGACTCATTCACCCTGAGATTTGCACACTCCACAATTCTCGCATCTGCGGCGATTCTGTCACCGGCGTCAAGGATAAGCAGATCACCAGGAACCAGTTCCGCTGCGTCAATAAGCAGTGGTTTGTCATTGCGGCGTACTTTTGCTTTTGGTGCACTCATTTTAAGGAGGGCATTCATTGCTTTGCGGGCTTTCATCTCCTGAATGAAACCAATCAGGGCCATAAAAATAAGCACCGCGATAATCACCAGCGCATCAGTAATCCCTTTAACAACAGCTTTCAGAGTAGCTGCTCCGACAAGAATGTACACTAACGGATTTGCAAACTGTTCAAACAGAATCAGGTACCATGGCTCCTGCGTTTTGGAGACAAGACGGTTGGTACCAAACGTCTGAACCCTCTCGCTTACCTGAGTTTTTGTGAGCCCGCTGATGGGGCATTGGGATTCATTCATCACCTCATCGGACGACAAACCCCAGGGATTCTCAATTTGTTTCATTGCGTATGCTTTCTATGATAATTTCTGTTCACATAGACTGGTTTTCTTAAAGAACGTTTCAATCTTTGAAAGTACGGCCTTTTCAGCGGGTGATACCGAATCAACAAGGCCAAGGAATCCCCCTGATGCTTCAGCAACGATACGGGCATGGTCAAGCACATCTTTACGAAGTTCCTTCATCGTCGCTTTTGAAACCACTTCACAGAGCCCTGCCATATATTTTTCCCAGGCATCAAGTAGTGATGGTTCCGGTTTTTTCTTAAGCCACTCATTAAGAATTGCGTGATCCGCCCCAAATCCATGCTTCGCTGCACCATCAAGGACAGCTTTGCGCTCCTCTGGTGAGATAGACCCACTTGCCCAGGCAACTTCAATTATAGGTACCAGACAAAACGCAGTAAGTGTCTCGGGTCGTATTCCTCTATCAACCAGTTCTTTAAGTATTTCTGCATTTTCGATTCCCGAAACCCTGGAAAGGGCATCAGCAGTTTCTTTTTCATGCTGAAGCCGTTCCAATTCATTTTTAAGTACCAGATTCTCAGAGTAGAAAAACAGTGCTTCAAGCACCCTGCTCAATTTGGATATGCTATTTGGCATAAAAACATCCTTCCGCCGATTTTCCGATGTACATCCTGTTTGGTCAATACTATAACCAGCTATATCTGCTATATGATACTGACCGTAACCCCTGTATATAAATCAGGAAGCAGTTCAAATGCAACTGTAATTTGATTTTGCGCGGGTTGTGTTAATTATAGAATTGTATCGAAAGGAGGAAAAGATAAACGTTGATGATCTGTTCTGACAGGGGCTGCTGATATTTGCAGACTAATAAGTAACCACAGAGGACACTGAGGGTTGAATCAAGAATGTTTTTAACCCTATTTTCTTATCTCTGTGTCCTCCGTGTCCTCTGTGGTAAACTTAAAATCTTGTGTTAACATGCATTCTCTTTTTGTCACTTACGACTTACATTTCCTCAGAAGAAATACATTACACGTAACATCCAGTACCAGTCTTTGGTTCCTGGACAAATCTCCCTGTAGACACCTTGCGATGGAGCTCCGGGAACGTAGGGTAATTTTAAAATATGATCACTTGCGATCTGACCGCTAATTTTAAATCGTTTGAATGTTTTAGCTGCATAGATTGACCATTTGAGATCATCATCATGACTGGTAAGTATACTATCAGGAGAGGGTGCATTAGTATACGGTAACGGAGATCGTTTTAACCAGATGTTTTCAGCAGTATTTAAATAGGGCGATTTGTAATATTCAACTTCACATGATAAGACATCAAGAAGTTTAAACGTTGGAACATTAAATCCAAGCATTACCGGCATACGCTCAATTGGCTTCTCATAATAGACTGGATAATTTTTCATTCCAATAAAGGCCCACTCACCATATAATTTAAGATCCTCTTTACCAAAAACAGTAGTTCCAAATAAAGCTTTGGGATCAAAAGAGAACCGTGCCATGGCCTTTGTACCTCTGAATGTAGCATTGATCGTATCGCCACTTGTAGTATCGTATATCTGTACCCATTGCCTGTTGATTGATGACTTCATTCTCATCGTATCAGTACCTGGTTCAACATGTGTTTTGTCAAATGAGATCATATGGGCGTGTGACAATCCTGCCCCAAAGTCAAATATTCCTGCAAGATTTACAGAAAGAATATACGACAGTGAAAAATCGTGAATAGGAAAATCACGGCATTCATTTGTAAACCATAGATCTGTTGTAAAACTGCTTTTTTCACTAATAGCATAGCTATATTTCCCATGTAATCCTATCAGTTTCTCTTTGTCAGAAAGTTCAAACCCGGAGCAGACATATCCCGGATAGGTTCCGCTCCTGAAAAGATATTCCCCAAGATTGCGTGCATCAGGATTATATTTCACAGGGAAATATCCGAATTCTCCAAAAAATGTATGATCTCCTTTTTTAATTGCATCCTCAATTGCAGCATCAATAAGATACACAACCCACTTTCTTCTTCCTGCCTCAGCACTGACAATTTTAGTATTAAGCACCTGATATGCAGTTGTCAACCCAACGTGAAACCTTATTTTCCCATTTTCTTCAAATTTTGCTGTGCTTTTTATTCCGGCATCGAAATCATTAAGGATTTGATTGGTAAAATCATAGTCCACACCGTCACCAAGGCTGTATACAGAACTTTGAACCATTCCAAAAGTAAAGAACCCCCAATAATTAAACTTTATTTTAGCAGAATCGACTCCATCTGAAAAACTATAACTGCACAATAACGAAACTATTAGCAAAGACTTTACAATGTGCATTTTTATTCCCACCTTATTTTATTGTTTAGTAAACAGCTATTAAAATTCCCTGATCACCATTACCTATAATGAAAGGACAAATTCAACGAGATCTTTCAACTCCTGACTTGAAAGCTTGTAGGCATTTGTAGAATGAAGTCTATTTATGCACACACTGTCCATACTAATGGAACTTCCAATATGATCCCATGGTGATGTTCGCCAGCATTCATTGAGACTTGGAACTTTTATCTGCGCTGTTGCATCCCAGATATCATTACAAATTGAAGGTGTATATTTTAAATTAGTAAACAGTTTTCCCGGATGACACTCGATACAATCTACTTTAGCTTTGTTGTAATAAATCTCTCTGCCACGTTGTGCAGACTCTGACAATTTCCCCTTGACAAGATAAGGGCTTGGAACCGGTTTGAGTCGCATGAAGAAGGCTTCCATGGGCAATTGAATGGAATCCTGAGGTTGTCTACCGAGCTCATTTAGTATACCGAAATATATCGATTCTCTGGTGTTAGCTCTTTTCCCATTCCAGTTGGTTCGCGGTGTCCACCAGGAGTAGAGCATCGATTTGGCATTTTTCTGCGCACCATTAGCACCTGACAAAATCCAGTTTAAAGCATCCGGCCGGGTATGTGGATGACAGGAATTGCACGATTGCCATGCTCCGGTGCAATGGTAAATATCACCACAATAGAATTGATACTCACCATTTCGTTCCATGGTCATAGCCGGTTCATCTCCAAGCTCTATTTTTGCAGATGATTTTCCTGTTGACAAACTAATATTAAATTCTTCAACAAAATTACTGAAATATCCGGCAGTATATGCCTTGTTGTCAATAATTGCAAGAGCTCTTGGAATTCTTCCTTCTACAGTAACACGTTTACGGATAGATGTTTTGTTCAGAGTACCAAATTTTCCTGCGAGCCAGGTCGTTCCTTTTGATAGTTCCAGCAGCTGAGTAAAATCGATTATTGACAGTTCATTACTCCCGGCATGGACAACACAGACAAACTTACCATCATCGGTACATGCAACACCCCAGGGATTTGCGCACCCGATATCTGTTGAATAATCAAGCGATATATCATTCAACAGTTTTTTATTGTCTATGTCAAGGATTGCCAGATCATTAGTGTGAACCCATCCAGCATCTATTCGTGTTGCCTGAAGCGTATAATAGCCAACCAGGTGTGTTATCAAAGCATATTTTCCATCAGGAGTAATCGTTACTCCAAACACAGAATGACTTCCCTGAGTTAAACCAAATGTGGTGATTTTGTAATCGTTATTCACTTCTATCAAAGAGATATCACAGTGAGCGCTTGCAGTATCAGTTGCTCTTGCTAAAGGGAGAGAGTTAGCGACCACCAGTGTTTTTCCATCAGGCGTGATCCTTGCAGCATACGGTTCCCGGGTCACTTTAACTCTTCTGATTTCCTTACCGGCATTGATATCAACTACTGAAATATCATCAGAGAACTGGTTACATACATACAACGTTTTTCCATCAGGGCTTATAACAGGAGCACGCGCACTGTGGCCGACCTTTATTTTTTGAGTAATACTTCCGGAAGACTCATCAATTTCATAAACAAAACCCTCCGGCCACAATTCTGAAGAACATGTGGCGTAGAGTTTCGAGCCATCAGGAGAAACTGCAATTCCGGTTACTTCATTTGGTAACTTAATTTTTTTTGTGACGCTCTTTGTCGTAACATTTACTATTGCGACTTTTTTTGCTGTTTGTTCTGCTACATACAGTTTTGTTTTATCTGGTGATGGTACAAGATCTGTCGGTGACAGATAAATGGGTTTTGCAGCTGTGGCAATGTCTCTATTGAGCGCCAGCGCTTCAAAAACAATATTCGGAGGCACAACATCATTAACATCTGCAGAAAATGCATTTGTAATAATAACCGATAGCGTAATACCTATTGTAAACATTTTTTCTAAACACATTTTCAGAACCCTCCGGCTGATCGTTGTATGAGGATTTTTTTATTCATTACTTTTTTTCCATCTACTGTTACAATTAAGAAATAGACTCCGTTGGCTATTGCAGGCATTGCCTTGCTCACGTTAATCATTTCTTTACCGGCACCTGCAGCAAATACCTTTTTAAATATTTTGCCTGTTTGTCTACCAGAAAGCGATATCAGTTCACCACATACAGTTGAAGGTTCTGACAAATTGAAACTGAATTCAAAACGATTATTACCAAGAACTTTTAAAACCGGAGCTATTTGGTTGTTTTTGTATCGATAAATAACACCTACGTTTGATTTCATTTTAGCATAATACAGCACTTCGCCGTCATTGCTGCAAATAGAAATTGTACCATCATCAGCATACTTGATTTTATTGATCAGATTACCGCTCTGTAAAATATCATACTCATTTCCATCACCATTGAACCTGACATCACCATCTAACTGGTCAACCCCAAACTGGTCTTTAACATTCAGTACTTTCTGATTTCCATCAGTTGTAATTTTTGAGCAGAACAGCGTGTCTCCATTAAAATTATAGGATGTCTCGATTGTTCCACCTGCAGTATTCTCAATTATTGTTCTTTTAATGAATGTTGAATCTGCCATGTATAATGTTCGCTCGGTATTAACGTCTCCCTCATATTTGAATTCATAAAACATGATACTGTTATCCGCAGCATCATAAAAATGCAGATACTTAACTGATTCATCAGCATGAACAATAATTAAAAAGGAAAATAGCGCAGCACAAAGCATTTTTCCTATTTTGTACATTTCACCTGTTCGTGACATACTACATCCTTTTATATAATGTTATCAGTGTGATTTAATATTAACAGATTCTCATTCAAATACAGGAAACTCATTATTATCATGGATAATCCCTACACCTTCAATTTCGACAAGCCATCCGGGTCTGCACACCGGTCCCTCAACGGCAATCAAAGGAACATCTGATGGTATCCGTAATGAAATAATATCTTCAATAAGCGGATAACTCTTCGGGTCTCTCATGTATAGAATGAGGTATTGCATACTTGTTAAATCAGCATTTTGTGATGCAAGCAGTGCTTCGACATTGTCAATAGTACGCTGCAGCTGATTTCTTACATCACCTGGAAATAAAATATTTCCGGCCGGATCTATGCTTGCAGTTCCTGATATATGCAGGTGAGACCTGTCTCCAAAACGAACCCGGGTTCCACGTTCAAATGTCACACCGTAATGATGTGTACTTGAAAGATTTTCAGGAGCTTCGATTCTGATTAATTGTTCTTCACAAATATTCTCTATTGACAATGCATCCATAACTATTAGACAACCCGGATCAACAGTTTTTCCTTCAATGCCGGTTGATGCGATATATCTGGTTTTATGTGTAAGACCAATTGTATCGAACAATTCGCGACGAGCCTTCACCATTCCGGCATAATTGTTATCAACGTCTCTGCAATAAATCCAGGTCCGTACAGTATTATTTCTGATAGTCATACTATGATTATCAAGAAAGGATTTGGTTTTATCGAAGATCCCGACAGTCTGCTGTTCTGAGTTTTTTGATGTATTGTCAACCAGACAGGTATTCCATACCATTGAATAATTTTTTCCGGCAGAAAAAACATTCTGATTTTTATAGTTCTTTAGATTATTATTAACTTTTTGAGAAAAATATCCATTGTTGCTTTTAATATGATAGGCGATAATCCCGAGAGTACCACCATTGACAGGTGTTTGTCCGACCAGTGACACTGCACCATTCTTTACATAATTAAACAATGCAGATTCAGCGAGTTTGGGGAAATCATTGGTAATATCGCTCAAATAAAACCGTATCATCTGCAATGTCGTTTGTTCAAGCCCGTTTTCAATCAAAGCTGCTTCATACAATGCAAAAATTTCGTCAATCGCTTCAAAAAAGGAGATACCCTCACGTGCTGTAGCAACAATGTAGTATTCTTCAGCTCCTGATTCTGTCGAAAACCTGCTGCATTTCAAACGTTGTTGTGTTTCATATGATGTCTGCATTTAATCCTCCATTACTATGAGCCGAACTTCGATATTTTATGATATGTCAACAAAACTCATTTTGTTGACATATCAGTAAATGATAACGTACTTATCTGTTTGTAACAGAAATCACTCTCTGATGAGTTCCGGTTACACCTTCAAATCTTGCAATGTAAACTCCACCAGCCAAAGTGACCGGTAATGATATTGTCAATTTACTTCCAGTAAGTTTTCCGGACAGATTAACACTTGAAATCACCGTGCCCTTCAGATCCACGATAAGCAACTTTCCATCACCGGCATTATTAAGCACAAGAGAACGTTCTTTCGGCAGGAATGTAATGCCAATCTTCTTTGACGATAATTTTGTTATTCTCTGAATTTTATAATCATCCTGAGCAATGGCTACTTTTGCCAGTGCTCTGAGATTCTCAGCTTCGATCTTTTCCCAGGCGATACGCTTGTTTTCAAGTTTTGCATATTTTGCTGAATCAGCAGCATTCATGTAATAGTTGTAATAACCTGCATGAGGACAGCATAGATCAATCCAGCATGCAATAATGCCAAGTTCTTTGTCGGTCAGTAATACATCGTTATGACCTGCTTTCAGTGTTGACATAAGCTTGCTTCTTACAGCTCCAAACGAATTCGGTGACTGCTGTTCCGGTGGAGAAAAGATGGTACAATAATTGACTTTTGCACTGCTGCTGCCACCAAAAAAATTTAAAGAATTTTCGGTCAGGGAAAGATACGATCGTGTCCAGCTGCGTTTTGATGCCGAGAATCCTTTTTCAGCAATGTCACCGGAAGCAATAAGATCTCCAGAAAGATCAATACCAGATGAATGACCTGCTTTATGACAGCTGATACAGTTTTTATCCCAGATGGGCTGAATAAACGTACGATAATCAAAATACTGATCTTCTACTCCGAGAGTATTTTCAAGATCAGTAGCCTCTGTAGCCATCGGAACCGTTCCAACCGGAGGAGCATCAAGTTTTGACTCATGGCAGCCGACACACGCAAATTTTTCACCGGGCATAAGCGTCGACCAGCTTCGCATGGTTGCAATACAGTAGTTATTTGAATCAAGTACCTGAAAATAGACAGGTGTTCTTGCTGGAACTTTAAATGATGCTGAACCGTCGGGGAAAATCGGTGTTTCACCAAGAACGGTTTTTGATTCCCACGAAGCACCAAATCTGGCAACCGGTGCAGAGACAAAACCACTAGCCTGATCACCACTCTGAGTAGTGAAACCATCTGAACCACCCTGAACCCGGTAATTAAGCTTAACCACACGAAGTTTCTTAGCTTTTCCTCTTTTTATATTCTTCATACCAGCACCGACATACACATCCTGCATGGTGAATTCTCCCATACTGTCGGCATAGTTTGCTGTAACAGCAGGCATTGGTGGAGTTCTTCTTGCTTTGACAAAAACAGGTTGACTTAATGACTGATCATCCCACGCAATGAGCTCTCTTTTTCCGTCAACATCCATAAAATAAAGTTTATATAGTTTTTCTGTTTCAGTTTTTCGCCATGATACGATAAAATTCTCTTCATCAAGAGGCAGCGGTGTCTGAAATAAAAACGCTACATTACCCATAGACATATCTGTTTTCGAAACCGTAGCTTTACATTCGCGAACCGGAGCAATCATCTGAACAGACTGTTTTCCATTTGTACCCAGTGAGCGGTCGATTATCATTAGTTCACCTGAGTATGGTCCATGATGTCCCCCACCAACGCATATCACTTTGTCGGAATTTGGAATTGGTCTGGCATGAATTTTTGTATATGGCCAGCTTGATTGATTTCCATAAAATTCTGTCTGATGCGTTCCGTCAGGATTCATATAGAACAAGCCCATACAGTTGGTAAGAACACGGTCATTATACTCCCAGCGGGTATACAGCAGTGTTCCGTCATCTCTGAGAACCGGATAAAAAGTATGCACCTGATCAAATCCGACACGACGGATATAGTTACCTTCGCCATTCATAATGAACATGTTTGTTGTCGGATTCCATGCGCAGTCAACCATTCCAAAGCATCGTGTAGAACTGAATGCAATGTCTCCGTTTGGAAGATAACATGGTTCGAAATCCGAAACAACCACACCGTCAGGATTGGTTGTAAGCTGTTTCGTATTTGACGGATTTGCAATTTCCATTTCGTAAATTTTATACCCGGATCCTCTGGAAGAACCTGACATGGCATATAGAACCTTTTGGGCGTCAAAAGAGATACATGGATCTCTTAAAACAGCTTTGTCGTTTTTAAGTAGATATTCATGTGTTGAATAATAATTTTTCATGTTTAGAATACAAATAGCACCTTTTGCAGCCCATTCATCATCGGAATACATTGACTCAGCATTATCATGATATCCAACAAGGAAACCCCCGAAATTATGATGTTTTGCAAATATGAGTGTTTGTATATCATCCGAATATGGTTTCATTTTTGCAACACGCCGGTAGTGACAAGCGAGATAATAGATGTTTTTATCACCGGTAACACTTGCTTTTTTACTGGCATACAGCGTCTTGAACTCATCAGGAAGTGCTTCTACAATTTGCGCTGCAAGTGTTGCATAATTACTTGACGATGCGCCATCCTGATCCTCCCAGTCGGCGGTGATTTGAGATGGGATTGTACCAGGCATAGTCTCATCAATTTCTGCAGCCTGTATTGCCTGATGAGAAACAATTACAGGGCTTGAAAGTACCATTCCAGCAATGAATAAAAAACAGCAGCACAATCTGTTTACCAAGCTATCAAACCTGTCATGATTACCTGGTTTGCACATATATCCCCCCCTTCCAAGGATAGGACGTGTTATATTTTATAGTTCGCGGTCAATGTATAATTAACCGGATGCATACCACACATAAAAGCGTCTGACAGATTTCTTTATGTCAACACTAAGAAATAATATTACCAATGCACCATACAGTATTCGAAAGCATGACAAATAGTATTCTTAAAGACGAACTTATCATTTGTAAACGCCTTCCTGGAAATGACTTACTTTTCGGTGTCCAGTTAAGATACCTGATACTGTAGAAAACGTGTAATGAAGTTATTGTAGCGTTTAGAACGAAGACACGTTATGCATAGATACCCCCCGATATGAGTAATCAAACGATACTGCATTTTTTTTAAATCTGTCAAATGTATTTTT
>JAAZBG010000032.1 GCA_012513915.1 Fibrobacter sp. | reverse complement strand
TTTTTTCAGTAGCACTAATACTATCAGAAATACTATGGTTTATTCCTGACTCTGTTACAACCATATTACTTCCCAGAATTTCCGGTGAAACAGAATTTGAACGAAAAAAAGATTTTGGCAACATGATAAGCAGATTCACAGTTCTGACAACAATTGTAACATCAATACTTCTATCATTATCAGGTCTCGTATTCTTTCATTATTTCAAGCACTATTCGGCATCAACGATGCCATTTTTACTTTTAATTCCTGGTGTTGCAATCTATTCTATTTGTAAAATAACCAGTACAATGCTGATTGCATTGGGAAAACTTGGAATTGCAAATATTTCGTCCTTTATCATGATGTTTGTCAATGTACTGCTCTGTGTCATCCTTATTCCGCGATTGCAAACAAACGGAGCCGCCATTACAACCGGATTAACGTACCTGACAGGATCATTGATCGCATTTGTATACTATTCCAGGATTACACACTCTTCACTCTCTGAATTCCTGATTCCAAAACGTTCGGATTTTAAGAAAGTGAAGTTACTTATAATGGAGTATATTCCAACATTAAAACATTAAAAGATGGATCAGCTACGATGAATATTGCATTTATTACATATACATTTCCACCCCAGATTGGCGGAATGCAAAACTGGAGTCATCAGATGGCAGAGGCGTATGCATTAGCCGGTCACAATGTTGATGTTTACCACATTGTCAGGGGATTGTCAAAGCATTCGTCAGCACTATATAATTACATTCCAGTCTATATTGATACAACAACCGATCAGACATGCGTACCGGTTCAATTTTATTCATTTAAGATGATTTTTAAAACTTGTAAATTTCTTATTTCTATCAGGAAGAAACTGCAGACGTATGATATCTGGCAGATTACAGTCGGTGAGCCGCAGCTCCTGAGATTACTTTTAACTGCACTGTCATTTTTCTCAAAAGCAAAGTTACTTGCGTCATCGGGAAATGTAATTTACCGCTCCAGGTATGCATCAATAAGCCGACCCGTTAAATATGCCTTCGCAGACTTTGTCCTCAAAAAGGCGAAATCGATTCTTGTTGATGGAATTGATATTAAAACAGAATGTATTAAACATGGAATAAACGCTGATAAAATCAAGGTTTTTTATGCCGGTGTGAATACTGACCTGTTTAAACCTTCAGACACACTCTCTGCATTTGAGACGTATGCACGTAACAATAATAAAGGTTATCACCCCGGGAAAAAAATCATTTTGTTTTCAGGGAGGTTTTCATGGGAAAACTCACCTGATTTATTCCTTGACGTATTAAAAGACATTCCGGATGTTCAGCTTATCATGGTAGGAAATGGTCCAATGATGTCATCACTTCAAAAAAAAGCACTGCACTCCAGTTCTCCTGTCCATTTCTGGGAAGCATTACCCTACAACGATTTACCATTAGTCTACGGTGCTGCAGATCTATGCTTCTACCCCTTAAGTAAATATATCGGCGGCATTTCGCAGGTGATACCATTGTCAATGTCATGTGGCGCTGTTGTCGTAACGCGCACCATCGGGGATAACATCGCGCTTGTTAAAAACGCTTTCAACGGGTTTATTCTTGATGAGTCCGATATTGACGGTATAAGGAAGACCATACAATGTGTATTGAATGGTGAAATTGACATCGCAGGTATCAGGAAAAATGCACGTGATACTATTATCAACCACTGGAGCATTGAGCGCAGAAATCTTGAATATGCCCAATTTCTCAGAGAACTTCAATAACGTAACCAGATATCGTTGAACAATATCTCTTGTTATCAATGTTCATTTACTATTGCAGACCGATCGTTTCCTGATTTTTTCAGACGTTTGAACGCATCGTTCACAAACTCAATTGCTTTACAGCAATTGCTTTTCCATGTAAAAAAATGCATCGGTTGTTCAATACAACCAAAACCTTTTTTAAAAACTTCAAGACTCGCAATACCGAGACTGTATCCCATATCAAACAGTGTACACCCTGCTTCACAGTAGTACTGTATCATTGACGCATACAGTAAATTCATCGGTTGAGTGCTCAAACAATCACCAAGCTCTCTGTCAAGAATTCCCTGCCATGCGGTAACGATACCATTGTGAGAGAAACTTACTATGGCACAGGCCAGATGCCCATCAATGTATGCTAACCACAGATCTGTTTCGTCAAGTGAAATCATTTTCCGGATAAACTGATCAGAAAAGGTTGTAACCCAGCCTTTTTGTTTTTCAACTATCTGCTGGAGTGCAATGTATTCATTGATAGCATGCTGATCTTTGGAACGTTTGACAACAACCCCGCGCCGCCTTCCCCTGTTGACAAGCTTTCGTTTATTTGACGAATAGCACTCCCGTTCAATCTGCAGATATGGTTTATCAAGCGGCAACACCAGTGCATTTTTGGTTTCAATCGGCCCCAGAGCACTGAACAGTTTTTTATCCACTTCAGATTGACATCTGACTGTAACTTTCAGTGCATTCTTTTTTTTAATAAAGTCAAGAGCACACTTTACAACATCAGCATCAACGGCTGTATCAGAAAAGATCCCTCCGGTTGTTCCAAGAGGAAGCGACATCATTGTACCGGTTATTCCGCCCAGTTTTTTACAACGGATCAGGGGAACGATATATCTTTTGTCAAAAGATTCAATAATGAAATGTTCCGGTTCCATTCCAGGCAATAACAACAATAGTTCTGACCATTCCGGAGATTGAAAAAAATGACCGGTTGTACTATTAGCGTACAAACTGCGCCATCGTGAATCATCTGTTTTAATCGGACTGATATGCACCCGATACTCCTTATTCAACTGAACACGTTTACTGGCCAGCACAATCACAGAATCTGGTATCAAAACAAACTATTGTCTGGCTGTACAGTTTGCATAGTAATATTACCACGAAACTCAGAACCTATAATCCTGCATACAGATCAAACAAACAGCCGGATGATTATAACCACCCGGCTGTTTAAAACGCGAATCAATTCACCGTTTCAATTATGCATTAAGCATTCTTGAAAGCTTTCTTTCCTGCAAACTTTGCGCTTGCACCAAGTTCGTCTTCAATTGCGAGAAGTCTGTTGAACTTTGCAATACGTTCGCTGCGGCAAGCAGAACCGGTTTTAATCTTTCCTGAAGTTGTTGCAACTGCGAGATCTGCAATTGTTGTGTCTTCAGTTTCACCACTACGATGTGACATCATGTAGCCATAAGCGTTCTTACCTGCAAGTTCGATTGCATCAAGAGTCTCAGTAAGTGAACCAACCTGGTTAACCTTGACAAGAATAGAGTTTGCAAGACCATCCTCAATACCTTCAGCAAGAATTGATGGATTTGTGCAGAAGAGATCGTCACCGACAAGTTCAATCTTGTTTCCGAGTTTCTCGGTGAGAAGTCTCCAGCCTTTTCTGTCATTTTCGCCCATACCGTCTTCAAGTGATACGATCGGATATTTTTTCGCCCAGTCAACCCAGTGCTCAACCATCTCTTCAACTGATTTTTTAATTTTTGATTTGAAGAACAAATAATGATCTTTTTCCCAAAGTTCGCTGGCAGCCGGATCAAGACTGATAGAGATATCGTCACCAGGCTTGTAACCTGCTTTTACGATAGCTTCAAGAATTGTCTCAACAGCTTCCTCATTTGATCTGAGGTTTGGAGCAAATCCACCTTCATCACCAACTGATGTAGCCAGACCTTTTTTATTGAGAATACCCTTAAGAGCATGGAACGTCTCTGAGCCCATTCTGATTGCAGTTGCAAAATCAGGTGCATTATGTGGTGCAATCATGAATTCCTGGAAATCAACGTTATTGTCTGAATGGTGTCCACCATTGATAACATTCATACATGGTACTGGAAGTGTACAGGCATTTACGCCACCGACATAACGGTAGAGCGGTGTGCCAAGAGCCTGAGCTGCAGCACGGGCTGTTGCGAGAGATACTGCAAGAATTGCATTCGCGCCAAGCTTTGCTTTGTTATAAGTACCATCAAGATCAAGCATGATCTGATCAATTTTTCTTTGTTCATCAGCAGGTAAACCAATAAGAGCCGGTTGAATTTTGTCAACAATGTTCTTTACCGCTGTAAGGCAGCCTTTGCCACCGTAACGTTTCGGATCTTTATCTCGAAGCTCTACGGCTTCTTTTTCACCTGTTGATGCACCTGATGGAACCATTGCGTTTGCAATAACGCCACATTCAAGTTCAACAATCGCTTCGACTGTTGGATTTCCTCTTGAATCAATAACTTCGCGAGCCTTAATACTCTCGATATACATGTAATGCCTCCTATAACAGTTGTATAAGTATCCACAAAAAAAGCAACCGATAAATATAATGTATTGGAAATGCATGGTGATAGGAAAAGTTTACGGGAATTTCGATAGTAACCCCAAAAGGACGAAATGTATGAATACACCGGTAAAAACGTATGAGTCAAGCATGAATTAAGAATTCATGGTATCATTCACAGGAATAATCCCGTCATACACCTGAATGCTTAAAGAAAAAAACACCCATACCAATACAATACCCTTAGCCAATACATATATTTGTGGTATTATTAATGACAGATAAGGACGCATTTACATCAACAACGACGACGGATTGTTTACATGGAAAAATCAAGACTAAAAGAACAGGTCGAAGTAATCAGGCAGGCATTCAGCTATATCGATCAGTTTAAAAATGAAACATTTGTAATCAAAATTGAAAGTTCACTGATGCCAGATCCACTCTTCCCAGTTCTTATAAAAGATCTGGTACTTCTTCACAGGATGGGAATAAGGATTGTCATCATTCCCGGAGCACGGACACGTATTGATGAAATACTTGCGACCTACAATGTCAAGTGTGACACCTACAAGGGAATTAGAATATCAACTCATGATTCGATTCCTTTTATCAAGATGGCTGCATTTGATGTATCAAACCAGATTATGACACTTCTTGCAGAAGCCGGCGCCCACGGGGTTATTGGAAACTGGGTCAAGGCGCGGAGTATCGGTGTACGAAACGGAATTGATTTCCAGAGCAGCGGTATCGTTGAGAAGTTTTACCTTGACGAGGTAAAAAATGTTCTCGAAGACAGAATGATTCCAATATTCCCCAATATCGGCTGGAGTGCAAAAGGTAAACCTTACAATTTGTCATCAAACGAACTTGCATTCGCCATAAGTACAGAGCTTAGTGCCGCAAAATTGTTTTTTATTACTGACAATTTAGCAATAACATCCGGTAAGTTTGCAATTCCGGGAGGCGTGTATGTTTCAAGCAACGGAACAGTCTCACAGCTTAACCTTGAGCAGGCAGGGATATTTCTTGAACAGAATAAAAGTAATGAGTACAACGAAGTGATCGAACTTGTTTCACTGGCTTACAAAGCCTGTAACGATGGTGTCAGACGAGTGCATATTGTTGATGGCCGTACTGAGGGAATGATACTTAAAGAGATCTTCTCCAACAGAGGACTTGGCACCATGGTCTATGCAAATCAGCATGAAAACTTCCGTTCCATGGTTGCATCAGATATTCCGGATGTACTTGCATTGATGCAGCCAGCAATTGAACAGCAGATTTTGATTGCACGGACAGCTCAGGAGCTTGAAGACAAACTTGATGACTACGTTGTTTATGAGGTTGATGGTACAATTCATGCCTGTAGTGCATTACATATATACAAAGACAAACAGGCAGAAATCGCAGCGGTTGTTGTTGACGAAATGTACTCTAAACTTGGTATCGGGAAAAAAATGATCTCTTTTCTGATTGATAAAGCCCGTTCATTAAACCTCAAAGCAGTGTTTGTCCTGACCACACAGACATCCGACTGGTTCTCACAGCTTGGCTTTAAAGAAGCTACAATCTCAGACCTTCCACAGGAAAAACAACAGCACTATAATTTCAAACGCAACTCACTGATTTTACGCTTTAAGCTTCACAAGTTGCCGCCGGTGCAACCCATAGAATTGTAAGGTTACATTTGTTAACTGCACATTTATGCTGCAGTTAACAAATGATGCACGGATTAAGTTTTACTATGTTTTTATTTGCTTCACACAACAAGATTTAACTCCATTATATTTTTTTTCGTGTTCTCATATTCGCAATTAATTATTTTAGGGACGACAAACTGTTAAATACCAGTATACCATAGTGGCAATTGCAATTTGTCAGTACAAGTCTTTAAGTGCAGTTCAAAAGGTTACATTCAGATTATTCTTATGGTGTCGTTAATCATATATACGATGCTATTATATTTTTTTGATTTTTACAAAAAGATTTTACACATGAAAATCAAATACTTCCTGAATAATTTGCTTAATGACGATAACCATGCATCACTGTGGCAATCAAAATTATTCCTTGACGATAATGAGCAAGGCCACCAGGTAATTGTAAAATATCTTAAAAATGATTATCCTGATGACAGTGATACGAAGCAGGTATTCATACAGAAAGCAAACAACTTTCTCAATGTCAAACATACATCACTGGTTCATATCTTTGATTTTGGCATTATAAATAAACGTTTCTATACGACACAGGAATATGTTGATGGTTATTCAATGGAGCAGATTTTTCAAAAATTAAAATCACGCGATATTCACTTTCCTTTACTGTTTATTCTTCCGGTAATTCATTCAGTTATACAGGCAGTCAAAACGATACACAACCACAACCGGTCAATAGCTGATTGTATCTACAGGATTACACCATCCAAAATATTCATTACCGGTAAAGGAACTGTAAAGTTAATTGAAACCGGCATTCTAACTTCTTTTTTCAGCGGAATTGATACTGCACATAAACGTATTTACCAGTGCCCACAACCCATTAATGGCAAACTCGACAGCACATCAGATATTTTTTCCATTGGTGCTATTCTTTATGAGTCAATTACAGGATTACCGTTTGATCAAACCCGGGATCCTGACACACTTATTAAGTCTGATAACCTGAATACATGGTTGCCGGAAGAAATAGTTACTATCTTATCGAAATCTCTTGCGATTGATCCCAAAAACCGGTATGGTAAAATTGATGACATGGGTATAGCGATCAGTAATTTCATCAAAAAGTATGCATCAAAGATCAGCAGCACTGAACTATTGACTTATATCACAACACTTTTTAATGAACACGATAATCAGGACAATTCGCAGAAGATTTTTGATCAATGTATTAAAAAACTTGTTCAGACTAATCCAACAAGAATTACATGGTTTAATAATTTTAATGCCTATATTCGAAATAACAATTCCTCTAATGAGTCATATAATAATGAACCGATGCTTCATTTCAGGTTATGCAACAGCGAGTCATCTCCGGATAGTTCAACTTCAATTCCCAACACTACATCATGCGATGCGAATTGTCAGCTTACAGGTATAAAACATCCAACTGAAATAACAACGACATCAGGAGCTCCTAATACTGTAAATATTCGAATAAATACATCTGATAATGATATTTTCTCTACTGCATTATTATCGCGTAAACTATTCAGGAGAGACACCGGGAATAAAGAAAACGATATGGATACGACTACAGATACAATCTGGACGAGTACCCGTACACTCGGATTATCCGGTATGCGCCTGAAACTTGCAAAGGAAAAAACTGCATTATTATTTACAAAGAGTTTACCGGTTCATAATAAACCAACCAGTACATCATTACATAAAGAGCACCCCATACAAGCTCAACAGATTATCGCAGCGCAGCGGGCATTTGAACAGGGAATAGAGGCATTACGTGCAAAGAACTACTCTGCTGCAGCATCATGCTTTGAGACTGCCGTCCAGTATGATCCAGACAACAGGGTATATAGTGCAAACCTGAAACGTATTAAAGCAATGTTAAACAATTAAAACGGGATATTTATGCTTCTTACATCACCATTCTTACTTTTCATTACAATTGCAGTTCTTGTCATAACTGGTTTTATCACTTTTGTTGTAAACCTTGTATCAAAGCATAAAGAACAGATCAGACAATATAGTGAGCAGATAGAAGATGTTCACATTGCCAGTAAAAAATTAAAACATCAACTATCAGAAATAGAAAAAAAGAATATCATTTTAAACCGGGATATTGATAAAATCCAGCAGCAACACCAGAAACATCTTGACAGATTGAAACCAGAATACCGCAAAGTATATACCCAGTTGATGTCAACAATTGACAAACTTGATCTAATGACATCAAAGTTTCATGATTCTGAAGATGCGTTTGATTCACTTCTTGATGACAACAGAGAACTTGAACACGAGCTTCACGAACTTTCAGTAGAGAATCTTTACCTACGTGATGAAATCGCACTTCTTAAATGCAAAGTTTTAGAACATAAACCCAAACGAAACCTTGATTTATCTCCACAAGTAGACCTTAAAACACTTCACTCATCAACAATACATGAATCGCTAAGTAGTGTACTCTCAACAATCACATTAAATACAAATGTAACGGCATCGGCAGTAGCAGATAATCTTGGTTTTATTGTTGCAGAAAAAGGACAACGAAGATATACAGAAGGTCTTGCCGGAATAGCTGCATCCTTTGACAGTTTAAATACGCAGATTCATTCCTTTATTCCTATTGGTGAGCTAAAGCAGATCATTGTTACCGACATAAATGATGTCACTGTTTCAGCATTTCCAATTACGGTCAGCGATGAAAAACTAGTTGTGATGCTTTTGTCTGCCGGAACAGCTCCAGCGACATCAACGATCGGAAAAGCAGTGACAAGAACAACGGGTCAGCACAATCACTCAACAACAAGAAAGGCTCAAAACAGCAATCATATTGCCATAGCCTTTTAATATCGGTATTGATTTATCAGTTGAACTATCAAGGATTAGAAATGCATCATAGAATATCATCAAACAAACCCTTCGACTATTCACATCTACATAATGACACTGGCGATACCAATTTTTCTTTTCTTTTTGAATCCCCATGTGAATTTATTATTCAATCCGGCCTGAATGAAAATGAGAGCCCGGATAATCTCCGTTTGTCATCCGCACAACAACCAGGAAGTGATTTAGAAATAACAACTGTAAAAAAGGATTTTGATATACCATCAGATACACAGTCACTCAATTCGATGTCTATCAGGCTGGGATCGGGAATTATTGTTAAAAAGATAAGTGCAAGCGGGAATTCTCATGTTTATAAAATATGGAACGCCGACCTTGAACTATTTCGCGCTGTAAAGCTTTGCGGGGATTCCAATCTTATGCATGATGCAACCAACCGATTTGGTACAGAAGCCAAGATCGCTGCACAGTTACGCCATACAAACATCATAGAAGTTTACAATACAGGAAGGTGGAACAACACACCATTTATTGAGATGGAATTTATTGATGGGCATAGTATTGTTCAATTATTGAAATCATCCGGTCCACTCCCGGTTCCTGTAGCGCTTGCTGTTTCAATTTCAGTAGTGCGTGCTCTTATCTATGCACATCATAATGCATTCCGTATTGGCGGTAAAACATACCGGGGAATTATTCATAGAGACATTAAACCACATAACATTATGGTGTCATCATCCGGTGTAGTCAAACTTCTTGACTTTGGAATCGCACGTCCCTGTGATAACAGTCTTTATAATACTGTAGCATCAGATAAAATTGTTGGAACAATACAATATCTTAGCCCCGAGCAAATGGATGGGTCAGATCTTGATTTCAGAAGTGACACATATTCATTTGGAGCTGTTCTTTACGAAATGTTAAGCGGTAAAGCAACATTTCCGTTATCTACATTGTCCAACATTGTAAAGTCAAAGTTTTCAAATGCATATCTAAAGTTTAAAGTGCTTGGCATTAAACTTCCAAAGCAACTTGAAGAGATGGTATATACCTGTCTTGAATATGATAAAACACTTCGATATGCAAGCCTCGAATTACTCCTGGAAAAACTTGAAAATATTTTTGCAGATATCTCCAGTAAGACCCTTGATGATACGCTGCGGAATTTTATTAAAGACTATTTACATAAGAATTAATTTTAACGGAGGTAGAATGACAGTAAGCGGTTTAGATCTTGTAGGTGATCCGGAGGCTGGCAGACAAAAACTCGGTACAA
Source organism: Fibrobacter sp. (assembly GCA_012513915.1). Taxonomy (GTDB): domain Bacteria; phylum Fibrobacterota; class Chitinivibrionia; order Chitinivibrionales; family Chitinispirillaceae; genus JAAZBG01. The sequence continues at coordinate 14,388 of JAAZBG010000032.1, read as the reverse complement.
TGGTTCCGGTTGCATTGTTTCGTTTATTACGTCTTGTTGGAGTGATGGAAGGCATGAAAGAAATTGCCGGACGCGGAGCAAATGCGATTATTTACAGAGGAGGGAAAAATCTCGGAAAAAATGTTGGCGAAAAGATACTACAAACAACAGGAAAGAACCTTGATAAATTCCTTGAGGAAATAGTTAAAACCTGTAAGGAATTCGGCATTGGTCTTTTGTCAATTTCTGAATTAGACCTTAATAAAGGTATTATCAAGATTCGTGTTGACGAATGTGTTACCTGTTCCGGTATGCCAAATGTCGGTCAGGTTGTTTGTCATTTCGAAGGTGGCCTTATTGGCGCAATCATCGAAAAATTCACTGAAAGAAAAGTAACTGTCACAGAAGTAGAGTGTTGCGGTAAAGGTGATACCGCATGTGTCTTTGAAATTGTCCTTGCACAGTAAGCACATATAAGATACTACCGGTCCTCTCTGCGGGATTTACAACGAAATCTAATTATAGCAAAATAAATAATCTGAAAGTAGCAGTAACTACAGAACATTCAATTTACTATGAGAGAAATGCAAATTTAATAACATCTCACGTTGTCTACTCTCACATTGTATACGAATGATTTATTCATAAAGCTGATTCGAGCTCTACTCCTCTGTGGCATACTGTTTTTTCAGGATTATCTAACACATTTACAACGTAAAAGGTAAAACAATGGCTAGTAAAGTTGAGCAAATTACCGACGTACTTCGTCAGCTTCGTTCGCGTTGCCCTGAAATTATTGGTTCTTCTGTTGTCAGTATGGAGGGGTTCCTGATTGCATCGGTATCGCCAAAAGAGATTGACGAAGAGCTTGTAAGCGGAATGTCCGCTGCGCTTCTTGGTGTTGGTGAACAGATCTCACAGGAGATTATGCATGCACCATTAAGCCAGGTTTTCGTGAAATCAGAAAAAGGATTTGTAATCCTCAATTCTGTCGATAAAGACGCAGTACTTTTGTTGCTGGTTACCGGGGATGCAAAACTCGGACTTATTTTTCTTGAAATACGCCGAATCCTTCCGGAACTTCAAAAGGTTATTTAGGGATTTTTACAATCACATAATTGACAACTCACAAGTATATGGAAAAGTTGATTTCATCACTTTTCCATATTTATTATTCGATCTCTTCCCACAATCCTTCATTGCAGATTTTATGTATACATAATTTACTTTTAATACTGTTACCAAAAAGTCACTTGACAGTCATCATAACCCTTTATATTTTAGTAGTGTAGTTTGTTTTAGTAGTACATGCAGACAATTATGAATCTGGATGCTTTGACGTAAGACGTAGTCTGTTTGTCTTATTTTTGACTACCTGATCAAAATTGTTTTGCTTCGCTTTTTAATAGTTCAACATACTTATTCACACACCATTTCTGATACACTGGTATCAGGAAGTAATACATTATTATCGATTTTGGATGGGAGAAGTTTATGGCCAGAGAATTACCCGAATCTATTAATGAACGAGCAGCGCAACAGAAACAGTGTAACACCGGTTTAAGAAGTTTTTGCTGTAAAGAGTGCCTGATGGGCCCCTGCCACTTTACAGCACCTTCAGCAAAGGGAGTTTGCGGTGCAACACGCCCGCTTATTGCAGCACGCAATATCTTGCGTCTGTCAATTGGCGGAGCAGCAGCACATTGCGGACATGCATCAGATCTTCTCGATTACTTTGGAGAAGATGTTACCAATGAGGAAAGTAGCGCATATATGCCTGACTATATGAAAGTACTTTGGGATAAAATGGAGCTTGAATACCCGGATAATCGTCCCGGCAGCCACTTTCGCCAGATTGCGGATGCAGTACACCTTTCTGCAATGGGCGTCGGGGGTGATTATGTCGAAATGCTTAAATGGGCATTGAGCATGGGTATTGTTGACGGATACTATGGACTTTACAATGCAACACTTACTGAAGATAGACACTTTGGGAAGCCAAAAGTGCAAAAGGGTCATCTCAATCTTGGCTGTATTGATCCATCAAAGGTAAACATTGCTATTCATGGGCACGAACCAATGCTTGCTGAAGCAATGGTAAAACAGGCTGCCAACTTTCCAAACGTCAACCTTATTGGTGTCTGCTGCACAGGGGCATCACTGCTTGCCCGTCACAACATTCCTCACGCTGCACATTTTCTACTTCAGGAAGACGTTGTTGCAACAGGAATGATTGAAGCAATGGTTGTTGATGCACAATGTATACAACCATCACTTAACGACCTCTGCGAATGTTTTCATACTCAACTCATTACAACAAGCCATATTGCAAAAATATCGCGGGCAACGCATATGCCCTTTTCCAGTCAGCAGGAAGCTGATGTAGTTGCATTTAAAATCATTGAATCTGCGATTGACAACAAAGCAAACAGAAATGCTGCCCATGAACAGCATTTTGTTGCAACAAAGCAGGAAACAACACAAGCAGTTATCGGCTTCTCTGATGAATCCGTACCATTCTGGATGATCGCAGATGAGATAGCGGAGGGAAAATGTAAAGGTGTAATCGCCGTTGTCGGTTGTGTAAATCCCCGTTCGCCTATCAACGAATGGGTTGAAACATTCAAGAAGTTAAGTGACGATTATTATATACTGACAACCGGATGTATGGCTTTTGAATTCGGGATGAAAGGTCTTCTTGACGGAAAGAAATTTTTCCATCTTGGATCATGTGTCAACAATTCACGTGTTGCGGAGGTATTCAGAAAGATCGCACAGTATCTTGACAAACCAACATATGAACTTCCCTTTATTGTAAGCGCTCCTGCACCGATTACAGAAAAATCAGTCTCAATCGGAATGTTTTTTGCAGCCCTCGGATGCAGCCTTCATATTGGGGAACCATCACGGTTTGCGTCAGATCCGGTTGTCGCATCAACACTTAATTCTGTATTCAACGATATTTTCGGTACCAGACTCTATGCAACAAACGACCCCGAACAATTTCTGACACAGTTGCAATCATGCGAAGTGGAGGTTACCGCTGAAGTTTGATGGGGATCGTCACAAGGAGAATAATGTAGAGACGTGTATTAAAGCATACATCTCATGGCTGTCAGCAAACCAATGATACAATACATATAACAAAAAGACATTCCACTTCTGGAATGTCTTTTTGTTATAATAGACCACAATTAGACTTTTTAAAAATTATGATACGCACTCTTTGTTTTGGGTGATAAAACAAAAGTACGGTTTTAATTTGTCAACCAAACTATTTCTTACGCCAGGATACCCAATAAGGAATTCCATCCTCGTCGCGTACAAAAAGTGTTCTATCGTTTTTTGCAACAGTAACAGGCATTATCACTACTTTATTATTAAGACTAAGCTTATACCCCTTTACTTCAACGCGGTCGCCCTTTGCAATTGAAAGATTATCCTGACGCAGAATGTACCAGGCCGGCCCGAGATGAACATAGCATTCGCTGCCATCAACAGTAGATGTCAACTGAATCCCCTGCCCCATATTTGGCATTGGAGTTACCGTATCAACACTTTTAACATCTGCATAATATGTCTGAACACTGAACTTACTGAAATTCTGTTCGTACTTATCCGACTGCCCCCAGCCATCACTACCTTTGGTCTTGATTGACGATTGCTGCCCGAACACGGAAAAACTTACAATACATAAAACAAGAGGCAGAGCCATAAATACTTTATACATGATGAACTCCTTGGTTGAAAGAAACGTGCGAATGCTAATTTCATTTACTTAAGAATCGTCAAAATATCTGATGGTCTATTTAAAATATATCGGGCACCATTTTCGAGCAGTTCCTTTTTATCCCTGAAACCCCATGATACACCTGCCGCAACCATTGATGCATTAGCAGCAGTCTGCATATCTACCATAGAATCGCCAACGTACAAAATCCGCTCAGGAAGCACCCCCCATTGCCGTGCAACAAAAAGAGCAGCTTCCGGTGATGGCTTTCTTAAGAAATCGCGATGACCAATCACAATATCAAACCCAACCTCTTTAAAATAATAGCATACCGTCTCGCATGTGACATCATGAATTTTGTTTGACAATACTCCGAGACGAAGCCCGGTACTCTTAATTGACAATAATACGTCAGTGATACCATCATAGGGCTTTGTCTTCAGATTCCAACGTTTTTGATAGGTATTTTTCATCTCAGTAAAAAGTACCCCGACAAAATCATCGGTACAAACCTGCTGTGGGATCGATTTACGGACAAGATTTTCCATCCCTTCACCGACAAAATACTTATATGCCTCAACAGTATGTGCCGGTAATCCGTGTTTTTCAAGAACACTATTCATTGATTCCGCAAGATCATCAATGGTATTAAGTAACGTTCCGTCAAGATCAAACAGCACACCGCTGATTTTCATTTATTCCTCTTGCTGATACCAGGATCATGTTGAACTTTATATCCTGCACTTTTCAACGCTCCGATTTCTTTTTCTGTCAAATGCCTGAACTCTCCGTACTTCAGATCTCCCATTTTTACAGAAGCAAACTGTGTCCGCCGTAATTTACTGATCAGAACACCGATAGATTCAAGCATACGCCTGATCTGTCTGTTTTTACCCTCATAGAGTACAATCTCATACCAGAATTGTTTGCGGTCGTCAATCTGACCGGATATATTTTCAACCGAGCCGGCCTTTAAAAACTGTCCTTCCGACTCGACACCATCAAGAAGCCTGTCGATTTCATCTTTTGTCAGTTCACGATCAACCTTGACAGCATACACTTTCTTAATCCGATATCGCGGATGAGTCAGTGCATGAATAAGATCACCATCATTTGTAAGCAGCAGCAGTCCTTCCGAGTTGAAATCCAGCCTGCCGACATAATTCAGGTAATCAAAATCGCCACCGGCCGATTTCAGTGCTTCATATACTGTAAGTCTGTTTTCAGGATCAGTCTTCGTGACCATCACTCCTCGGGGCTTGTGATATGCGATATACGTGAGTTTTTTCATTGGTGTTACTTTTTTACCACGATACTCAACGATATCATCAGGAGTCACTTTAATTCCAAGTTCAGTTACTTTTTGTCCATTGACAAAAACATGTCCGCCAGAGATCAGCTCATCACATTTCCTGCGCGAACCAACACCACACGTCGCAAGATAGCGATTAAGCCGTACTGGCTCGTCGGATTCAATTCTGTTTTGCATTGTATTTTTTTCCTTTATTCAGAGTGGGACTGTTATTAGCGAAACAGTTCCTCCACTGTTCTGACCACTACTACCGGGATACCGGCTATTTTTGCAATACGTTCTGACGAATAACCGTCAAGTGTTCGCTGCTTATGCCCGAACATTACAGCCGGAAGCATCACTTTGTAAAATGTTTGCCGGTGCAGTTCTTTTTTGACAGTTGCAATCACGTCCTTTGCAGTCATCAAACCTGCAACTGTTACCATCTCGCCAAAAAACGTATTCACCAGTGGAACCACTGTATAATCAACACAAAAATCAGGTCTTACCTTCTGTGCATCATCAATAATCTTCTGTATAAATTGTGATGCTGACAGCGATGAGATCACAAGATACCGTTTCTTTTTCTTCAACGGTTTGATTTTTCGTGATACAAACTCTTTTTTATATGTTTTCCATTCAGTAAGCAGCTTACGTACAAGCCCGACACCGTTTTCAATCTGCGGATAATCCTCATAATATTTTGCAGGGGGTAAACGCATACCTGCTTTTATAAAGAACTCATCAGCACAAAACAGCCTTCTTTTTTTGTCAACTGAACAATGAGCATCACTCTTTAACATAATCATTTCACAAACATCACGGGCTATTTTCTCAGTAACCGGCGGTAATGGCATTTTCCGATGCTTTGTCAAACCGACAGGAACAACTGCAATTGACATAAGTGCATCACCAAACGAGAACAGATCATTGATACTCTTTTCAAGAATTGTACCATCATTGTATGTGGGACAAAGTACTATCTGGGCGTGAAAACTTATTCCATTAGATGAGAGATACCTGAGCTGTTCCATAATATCCGGTGCCCTGGTGATTCCAAGCATTCGTTTACGGGTTGTGTCATCAGTTGCATGAACCGATATATATAGAGGTGACAATCCTATCCTGACAATTTTCTCAAGATCCGCCTGCTTTGCACCGGTTAGTGTAACATAGTTGCCGTTAAGAAACGAATGTTTAAAATCCTCGTCTTTAATATACAGACCGCTGCGCAGTCCTTTGGGCATCTGGTCGATAAAGCAGAACACACAGTTATTACGGCAGCAGTTTATGGGGTTTTCAAAAAATTCCACCCCGGCGTAACTGCCATCATCCCGTGTGACCTCAAGACGCATTTCAGTATCACCCCTTAAAATATCAAGAGTGAAATTGTATGATGAGGAGTAGAAAGCAAAATCCAGTGTGTCATCAATTCGCTGGCCATCAACGGCGATAATCTCATCACCCTTCTTCAGGCCGCCGCGTATAAATGGTGAACCCCGTGTAACCGATTTAACCCGTAATCCCATGACATGTTTTCTTTTTTCTGCATGAATCTCTTGCATAAACCCCGTCCGGTATAATAAAATTCGAACAATAGTATAAGTTTTAGTCATTGCTCTTTCCAAGTTAAAAAGCATATAATCGAGTTAACAATATAAGAACCATGAATAAATCAATAATTTAGCTTACCTTGTACAAGGGGGTTCACTTTGACCTGCATTTATAAGTATCTATGGCTGATTGGAATAATTGTAACACTTGGCCTGTTTTGTACAATCCGTGATGAGAATGGAAATCCGGTAACAACAGATATTGTCACTACAAATCCAACAGATACAGTTCCGGTTGTGTTTACACCCGCATTGTTTGCAAATGCTGATAGCGTCTATGTCCGGATCGGAGATACATTATCGATTCATGTAACTGCAATTAAAGACAGTAGTTTACGTGATTCTATCACCCCGCTTGCCTACGCAAAAATAAAAGCGACTGTAAGCAAAGGCCGTTTGATCAGTGATTCTGTCGTCGTGGATAGAAACGGACGCGGGGTATTTCGTTTTACCGACACTGAAGCCGGACGTGTTGAAATGACACTGCGTTGCAATGGTGCACAACAGACACTGCGCTTTGATGTCAGTAATGCACCTTCGCTGATTCAGAAACTTATCGAGATTCATCCCGAAAAGTCGGTGATGCTGGCTGATGGCAAAGATTCATCAACGATATCGGTCAGTGTGATTAACAGTTCGCATAATCCGATTGCCAATGAATGCGTTCAATTCATTTCAACTGCTGGAGTGATCATCGGAAACAGTGATAAATGCGGCAACGGACAGAGTATCACTAACAGTGCCGGTGTTGCAACCGCCACATTAATCAGCTCCAATATCAATGATACTGCATTTATTACAGCATACCTTGTTTCGGATCGTACACTTAGTGATGAAGCCGAGATTGCATTCAAAGGATTGTCGATAAAGACATCATCCAGTAAATCCAATCTTACCACCGGCGATACTGCCGTGATTACGGCAATGGTACTTAACGCATCAGGAGTACCTGTTTCTAAAGCCCCTGTTTTCTTTAATTTGGGAAAAACGCCCTCCAATCTCCAGATATTGTCAAAGGACAGCACAACAAACTATGAAGGTATAGCGATTGCGCGGGTCAGAGCAGTTTCCAACGGTTCTGACATAGTAAACATCATATCATCCGGCGCAACCAGCACATTACAGCTTAATGTCTCTACATTATCATTAATGCTTGATATTAACAAAACAGTACTTCAGACAATGGAGAATGATTCATCGACGATTATTGCAACGTTTCGTACTGCATCAGGTACAGTATTACCGAACCGGACGGTTAAAATCACCAAGTCATTCAAAACAGAGACCGGTAATGACACAACAGACGTTGTTACCAAAGCAACAGATGTAACCGGTAAAGCGACATTTGTTATTCCGTCAATACCATATGAAGGCTCCATGAAAATTGAAGCCATCGGGTATGATAATGTTGAAGGGTACGCATCAACTGATACGCTGCTTCAATTTATCACCACCCGCATTATGACAATACGGGCACCGGAATTTGTCGCTGCTGATGGATCATCAAAGGGGCAGGTTACCGTGACCATTAAAAACCGTAGCGGTAACCCGATAATCAATGATATTGTTCTGTTTTCCACAACGGCAGGTATTATTACCGCACAAGCCCAAACCGATGCTGATGGTAAAGCTGTGGCATGGATTACCAGTGACCGCCGCAACATGATCGCCACCGTTACGGCTCGTTTACAAAGTGATACAAAGAAAACCCAGTCAATTGATGTCCTCTTTTCAGGTGTCGAGATTATGGCGTCAGCACAGCCACCAAGTATCAGCAGTAACGGACTTGATACTGCAGTAATAACTGCAATACTCACCGATGCAGCAAAGAATCCGATTGCCGGTGAGCGGATCAATTTTGCAAAACAGAAAGATGTAACACGTATCGTCTTGCTTGATTCGATCACCAATAACCGCGGTGAGGCTCGCTGCAAGATTGTCGGTACAGGGACCGGTGTTGATACAATAAAAGTATCTGCTGCCGGAGTAACAACACCGGTAGCACTTCATTACTCATCAAATATGCTGACTATCGCACCTCTGACCGGTCAGTCAATGATTGCTAACGGACATGATTCAACAACGTTCGAAGTTACCTATTTGGCCGGCGACAAAGTAACTGCCATTCCGAATGCAAGTGTAGAAGTTAATTTTACTGTAGGCCTTACCGCTGATCCTCTATTTGCAAAGGTATTAACGACTGATGGCAACGGAAAGGCACGATTTACCATCAGGAATCCGTCATTTGCAGTTCCGGCAACAGTCAGCGGACTTGCTCGTGGTAGTTCCGAAATTACATCCTGTGCCATTGGTGTTTATTTTAAAGCAAGTAATGTCTATCAGATAAAACTCACAGGAACATCGGAAGTGATTAATGTCAATGGCGACAAATCAAAAATCTTTGCGACAGCCTACGATTCACTTGGCAACAGGGTCAAAGATGCCCGCATTGCCTTTAACCTTCTGGCAGGCCCAAGCGGCGGTGAATATCTTGATCCACCTTATGCAATTACCGGTGATGATGGCGTGGCATCAACGAACCTTGTTTCCGGACGAACACCAAGTGCATTTCGTCAAGTGTGGATCAGTGCAGGTGATTTTGCATCAGTGAAATCAGACACTCTGAAATTTACAATTGCAGGTCCTCCGAAGTACATTACAATTCGCACTAATTTACTTGAAGGTAAAAACCCCAGTGATGGAACATTTATTCTTCCATGTGCAGCGATTGTCACCGATGTCAATGGAAACCCTGTTGCTGATGGAACTGAAGTATCGTTTAGTTTACAGATATCTGGCTTTGTTGCACCAAGGATAACGACACGTTTAATAACCAGTAGTAGCGCAACAGCAGGACAATTCTACGAACTAAAACGTGATACATCGCTGTACATATTTCCATTTGAAGATTTCAATGACAACCTTAAACTTGATCCTGGTGAAGACCGCAATGGTGATGGAATACTTAATCGTGGTGAGGATCTTAACGGTGATGGAATATATGATCGTGGACCGGCATATGAAGATATCAACCAGAATGGTGTACGCGATTTCAACTGGAGCACAATGTCTGTGGAGAAACTGTATACGTTCGGAGCAGACTTTCTTTTCGATGATCGTAACGGCAACGGTCACTACGATCCAATTGAACCATTGCTGGACCCGGTTTATCTTAGTGCCTATAACAAGCTCCTTGCAGACTCGGCATTCTATCCGCCGTATAATTATAAAAGCTCTGTAGATTTTGCAACCTTACAGGCTTTAGACAACGCCTATATGGCAGGGGCAGGATATATTGCTGAAAAAGGGTGCTACGATGCCGATTACGACTGGAACGGTATCAGTGATCCTAATACCGCGGTGTCAATTATCAAGACAGTACAGACTACCGGTGGAAAAGCACTTAATGAGATACTCTACGGGCAGACTGATGCAAATCGTATTGAAGTTATGATATGGGCAGAATCGCAGGGCGTACGGACACTCACCCCTGAAAAAATAATTCTTCCGGTTGTTCAGTAATCAGGAGCTATTGTGAACATGAAATTTCTTACAATGATTGGTTTGCTCGGGATTATATCATTTACAAGTGCATCGAACCTTGCAAACCCGGCGTCACCATTACCGGCGGCGAATATTCTCATTGGTGCGTCCTACCACCTTGGTGGTTACTCGCTTACCAATCTGGAAATACCTTCGATGTTCAACCGGTTCCATGGACGCATCGATTATGCACCTGTTGATTTTGTGAGCTTTGGTGTAGACCTTGGTACAATCCAGATTGATGTCGACCAGTATACCACTGGAACCGATACGGTCAGCCTGTTCCACGGAAACTACGGATTTTCCGGCGGAGCACATCTGAAACTCTCATCACCATCATTTCTTAAAAATATGCTATCGGTCTTTATGGTCACACAGGGTACCATGTTTTCATCTAAGAATCCGGATAAGGTGTCTTATGGCGGGTATGATGGATGCGGAGTAGTGGGACTTCAGATTCGTATACCGAAATTCGGATTTGTCTCAATTGGCCCGATGGCGTATGTCATTGAAGGTGAAGCACGGGGTGCTGACAAGACTAAGGAATTTTACTCAAATGTCAACAACATACGCGGATGGATCGCTGTTGATTACCATCTGAAAAGTACTCCACTGACAAAAGGCAATGCCTACATTTCACTTGAATTCTCAGCATCACCTGCAGCCAATACAAGTGACCGCATCCCGATTCAGGATTTTAGTTTCTCAATCAGTATAGGGTTTATTTCGGGTAAATTGTACGGTGATGACAAGCAGCCAAGGTGAGTGCCTCACCCCCCAACCCCCTCTCCGCTAACACGTAGAGGGGGAGCAGGAAATACTATTGGAGTGTAGTGAACTACACTCCAACCCAAACTAGTGAATCTACTATTCCTTTACATCAGGCAAATGACGCAATGCTTCGTCCATAAGCGATTCCGGGAATTCGTAATCAGTTAATTGACCTGTTATATATTTCTCGTATTATGTCATGTCAAAATACCCATGACCGCTCAGACAGAACACAATTGATTTTGCTTCACCGGTCTGCTTACATTTCAGTGCTTCGTCAAGTGCTACACGAATTGCATGAGCTGATTCAGGTGCAGGAATGATACCTTCCGCGCGGGCAAATTCGAGAGCACCTTTAAACACTTCAGTCTGTTTTACAGAACGGGCCTTGATAAGTCCGAGTTCGTGTACGTGACTTACAAGCGGCGACATTCCGTGATACCGTAACCCGCCAGCATGAACTGCAGGAGGCATAAACTGATGACCCAATGTGTGCATTTTGGCAACAGGTGCCATCCCTGCAACATCACCGAAATCCCAGGTGTATTTTCCTTTTGTCATTGATGGACATGCATCAGGTTCTACTGCAATCACTTCGGTATTTGGCTTTGTGCCATTAAGTTTATCTTGTACAAACGGAAATGCGATACCACCGAAGTTTGTTCCGCCGCCAACACAACCAATCACGATATCCGGATAGTCATTAACACTTTCCATCTGTTTTTTTGTTTCCATGCCAATAACCGTCTGATGCAATATCACATGGTTCAAAACACTGCCGAGAGCGTATCTGGTATCATCGTGTGCAAACGCATCCTCACAAGCCTCACTGATTGCAATACCAAGACTTCCGGGACACTCCGGATCTGCAGCAAGAATATTCCTTCCGGCTTCAGTATCAGGACTTGGACTTGACACACACTTTGCACCAAAACTTTCCATCATAATTCTACGGTAGGGCTTCTGCTGATAACTGCATTTTACCATATACACTTTAAGTTCAATGTCAAAGAAACTGCATGCTATTGAAAGTGCACTTCCCCATTGGCCTGCCCCGGTTTCTGTCGCGATACGCTTTACACCGGCAACTTTATTGTAATACGCCTGAGCAACAGCAGTGTTAAGCTTATGACTTCCTGCCGGACTGACACCCTCATACTTATAATAGATCTTTGCCGGAGTTCCCAATGCTTTTTCAAGACGTTTTGCCCGAAAAAGCGGTGCCGGACGCCACTGTTTGTAAATTTCTCTAACCTCTTGTGGAATTTCGATATAACGCTCAAGACTGAATTCCTGCCTGTTGATCTCATCGCAGAACAGCGGTGGTGGCAGCTGTGATACTTCCAGTGTTACCGGATGACGCATCGGCGGCATCGGTTTTGGAAGATCCGCTGCAATATTATACCAACTCTTAGGAATATCCTCTTCAGAAAGGTTGATTTTTATCGAATCCATTAAAGCACTCCTTGGAGAATTAATTGTTAGTGTATGAGGTATGTACTAATATATTAAATAGAAAAATTGTATTGTAATGTTTTTTGAAATATTCTACAGACTCATCCAGGCAGAGCGTCTGCATGATAATCGTTTCTTTACCAACATGCCTTGTTTTTGGACATCTTCCTATTGGAGCGCAATGCCTTTTAACGCGGAATAAAGCATCAGGGACATTCAAAGTTGTCTTTTAAATAGAATTGCAGAAAGAAATAAGGCTACCACAGCCGGATTTAATGGCTGCGGTGGCCTGTACTGTAAAATAATGCAGTGGTAATAAATCTTAATTTCCCGCAACTGTAAACATTTTTGACATCTGCATTTTATCTGATTGAATTTTCATCGTATATACACCACTTCGCAAGCCACTGGTACTATACTTTAATGAAACACTTCTGGAGGATGCCGGAATATCAAGTAACTGTATTCCATTCAATCTGTACAGGGTTATATGCCGTGACGGATCTTCTGATGCGAAGGCTACATTTACTCCGCCTTTAACCAAACTCATCACAGCATTTCCATTCGATATTGACACATGATTTAACTGTTCATTGACATCAGTAGCAATTGTCGCATTCCAGTATGTCATATACCGTGCATCGTGTATACGGAAAAATGGTTCAAACACAAGATTGGTATCTGCTTTGTTGACAAATATCTCTGGTGCTTTGTAAGCAAATGTCTTACCAGCAACCGGTTTCATTTTTGATCCCAACGTGTGAATATTGAAACTCAGTTTGGGTGCCGAGTTATAGTCAGGCAGCGTACCGCTGGGAACATGCCCCATACGACTTGCATCTGCAATAAGTCCGTTAAGATTATCAGCGCCGGTTTTAGCACCTAACAAAATTGGTCCACGCATAATTGCCACATATGATGGCACATTAATGAGAGGTTCATATCTGAACGACATTGGCAGCAGTACCTTGATTTCTTCACCACCATACCATGTTCTTGCAATAGCAACATAGGTTGACGGTTTAGAAACAGTACTCACCGTATCGCCATCAATAATAATTTTAAACTGATTCCCGGGTACCCAGTATGGATGACGAATGAGAATTGTTAAAGCACGCGGATTTGCTAAACCGACTTTTAACACTGTTTGTTCCTCATCCGGGAATTTGGTTGTCTGTGTCAAGGTACAGTTTTTTGCCTTCCAGGTAAGTACTGATGGCACGAATAAATTTACATAAAGCGAATCGTTGGAATTCGTATAAATAAACTGACCATATTTTGTCGGATTTTCCATACCGGTCCCCACACAACACCACATTGCTACATCCGGAGCACTATACACACGATAATGACGAGGATGCGATGGTGTAAAGTAAACATATCCTCCATGCGTAGGATGTATTGCAGATAATATATGGTTATAAAGAGCACGTTCATAGAAATCTGCATACTTTGCTTCAGGTTTCATTCTGAAAAGCCCTTCGGTCAGTTTCATCATATTATTGGTATTACAGGTTTCGACACCCTCACGACCACTGATATAATTCATACATGCCGATGCAGCCGGAAAGAATTCATTGTGGCTGTTACCACCCAATGAAAGACTGCGTTTTGTTGTCACAGTTGTCCAGAAAAATTCTGCAGCTTTATAGTGTGTGTTATCATTGCCAACTTCTGCGATGCGTTGAAAACCAACAACTTTAGGAACCTGGGTATTGGCATGCTTATTGTCAAGATTATCGTTACCTGCAGCAGCCGGGTTAAGTATATCATTATGCGAGAAACGCCTGGCAGCAGTAAGATATTTCGCGGTACCAGTCATCTGATATGCATCGGCATACATTTCATTTATACCACCATGCTCAGATCCAAGCATGGCCTGCATCTGCGCGTCTGTCAATTTAGAACAGATGTTAATACCCCAGTCACACAATGCAAGGAACATTGTTTTTGCGGTTTCATTATCAGCATATACGTAAGCGTCTCTGAGCCCGGCATAGGTTTTA
>JAAZBG010000031.1 GCA_012513915.1 Fibrobacter sp. | reverse complement strand
GATAACTGCCCGTGCGTATTCGCTGGCTAAAAGCAGTTCTGCTTCGAGTTCGTTAAGCTGATCTTTTAGATCGAGTAATTTTGACATAAAAAGTTCCCCTTTCAGTGTGGCCCGCCCGGAGGCGGGTTGGTTATAACATCTCTTTAAGTTCTGCGTGTACTACTTCGATAGCTTCTTGGTCGTCATCAGTATATCCGGCCTGAGCCAGGTATTGACCGTCCTCAAGGGCAGCAATAGCTGCCTGTACGTTGCCCTCCGCTTCAAGCAGCACTTCTCTTTTGATTTCTGTTGATGTTCTCATTTTTCCCACTCCTTCGTTGATTGTTCTTTTGCATAGTTGCGTTAATCTTGGTCTGGACATCTTTCGTCCAGGTGTGTTTTATCAATCGGCCCTTCAGCTGGTCCATCCGGTTCACCCTCAAGGTGTGCATAAATTCCATGGTGCAATAAGGCCCTGGACAAGGCTGTCTGCAGTTCTGTTTCTGTATACACCAACTTACTTGCAGGTAAGTTCTCCGCCATTGATCCTTTCTCATAAAATTGTGAAAGATAATTATTGAACTCTTTCATTGAATCCCGCCGTTTCTACCTGGTGATATCCAGTTAAAGTTTAAGATAAAATTTACAGAAGGTCCTTCACAGTTCCTTCACACTCCTTCACAGGACCTTCACAAATTGATGGCTTTTAAGGGTATTTTGTAGTAATTGCAGAAGTATCACCAAAAGAGGGTAGAAAACAAAAAGCCCCCTGAAAAGTGCCGTTTCCAGCGGAATTTCGGCATTTTCAGAGGGCTTTAAGTTGGTAGAACTAAGTATAAATGGTTCGAACCTGTTTTGGCTCAATTTTAAAGAAATCACCGATTTTGCAACTTCTATACTATGTGATAGACTTTGAAAAAGGCAGTTTAATAACAGATATCATAAGTATCACCTACATTTAATTGAACTACTCTAATTAATGAAGTAATTTAAAAGGAACTTAATTTAAATTGAACTTACTAGGAGATTTGAAATGGATGTTTTCTTAGGAGATGTTTTCTCAAAAGAAATTGAAAGGAAAATCCTGGGATCAATTTTGCCTGGTGGTGAGAAATGGCAAATTTTTGGAAAGAAAAATGATTGTCTTGGAAATTGTCCCCATTATAACGTGTGTGATTCAGGGAAAGGACCATATAAATTATTATGTACTGATTCTTGGGATGAGACGCCATTCAGTAATAGAACATTCCAAACGTTAAAACACATTTTTTATAAATTTGATTATTATAATCAAAAAGATTTGGATACTTCAGAGCCTGCTATTCGTAAGACAATTAAACAGATTAAAGAAAAACTGTTGGATTATCAAGAAAAAGGAGCTGAAGAATGTGCTGAAAAATTGGTCAGACTAAACCAATGCAAGTTTCGAAAGGAATTAATTCAATATTGGGGTGGTTGTTCTGTTACAGGGTTCACTGATGAAAAATTATTAATAGCTTCGCATATCAAGCCTTGGAGAAATGCTACTGATAAGGAGCAATTAAACCCTTTTAACGGGTTACTATTGATACCACAACTTGACTACTTATTTGATAAAGGATATATTTCTTTTTCAGATTCAGGAAAAATAATAATTTCTGATTTAATTAGGAATAATTTAGAAAAATTTGCAATAAAAAAAGATATGAGATTGCGAATGGTAGATGCTGAACATAAGCCGTTTTTACTTTATCATAGGAAGAAACATGGATACACTAATTAGACAAAGATATTGCGTGTGCAGTTTAATCGTTTTATCTGTAACATTTCTTTTATTAAATTGTGACACAAAGGGAAGTGCAAAACAAGATAATAATATAGATGAAAATGTTGCGACAAAGTTGAACACAATTGAAAAGATTCCTGTTGGTCTTATACTTTGGGACCCACTAGGCTATGGCACAATTAGTAATCAAGTCATGTGTGGAATAACTAATGTGCATGCAGTTAAAGATACTGCGAACTCTTCCATTACAATTACTTTCGATTTTAATGAAAAGGTCTATCCGTTAAACAATAATCGAGTGAAGCAATTAGATATATCATTTAATGCGTTAATCGGATTGTTAGATGGAAATGCTGAAGAATTGGCACGTTTTTCTACAGCAGAAAAATTCTTAACCGAAGGAGTAAAAGAAAGCCTATATAGTCAAGTTGCTCCTGAGAATCGTAATTTTCTAGGAAAATTGCAAGTGCTAAAAACGACAAATAATTCGCTTACATATCAGATTAACAAAAGAGATATTATATTTACTCAAATGGTTTGTATTGGATTGTATTATCAAAATATTCCAAGTGTGAAGAAACTCGTCACAGAAGAAGAATTTAAAAACGAAACAGCAGATTTTAGAACAAGTCTAGGGTTTTAATTAGAATGCTATATTTTAATTCTTTTGGATGAATTTCTGCAACAATTCAATATAGTAAAGTGGGTATTGTCCAAAAACCGTTTAAAAATACCCCCCCCCTATGTAGTTCATTTCTATATAACACCTGCATTGGCTTTTTTAGCCCAATTTTAAAGGTTTTCTAAGCAATCGCTTAGAAACCCCCCTTAATAATCTACCCTTAAATTGTAATTTTTATATAAAAATCAGGGAGCAATAAAATTATTTCGTGTAGTGTGGGAACCGAATCGAAAAAAAAATATAACTTTTTTCGATTAACGGGTATATTATGTTATGAAAGGGAGTGAAAAGGATTGAAAATAATTAAAAAGGAAGGAAAAATGGATCAAAAAGACCAAAATTTGTACATGAACGATGTGATGACAATTGAAGAAGCGATGGAATATCTGAGAATGACCCGTAAAACGCTCCTGAAGCTTTCCGGTGAAGGCAAAATTGATGGTGCAGTAAAGATAGGGAAGCAGTGGAGATATTCAAGGAGAAGGCTTTTTGAAATGATTGAAGGCAAATCAGCTTAAATAACAGGAACAATTAACCATGAATAACGCCTTCCGTAGTATCTGTATTAAATGGCGTAGGGAGATTTTACTATGCCCTTTGCAGATGCTTTGTCTCAGCCTGAAAATGAACAGACAGGTAGACATAGGAAGAAAAAAGGTAAAGAAGAAGGAATAAAAGATCCTGAACAGAAAGCGTTAGAAGCATTAGCGATGGTAGCTTATCTTTATTGGAAAGGAATGCAGTATGGGGAAAAAACGTGATTTGACGAGTTTTGCAAAGAAGAAAATATCCGATAGAGATAATAAGCCGAAAAATGTTACATGTGTTATTTATACACGTGTATCTTCTGCACAACAACAGAAAGGTTTAAGTCTTGAAACGCAGAAAGAAGAAACTGAAAAGTATTGTAAAAAACGCAAGTATTCTATAATTGCGTATTATGGTAATACTTATGAATCTGCAAAGTCTGATGATGATCGTAAAGAATTTTCAAGAATGCTTGATGAAATTGTTGTGATGAATCCAAAACCAAACAAAATAATTGTGTATTCTACAGATAGATTTTCGAGAACGGGTAGTAATGCAATTGCAGAAATTGACAGGCTTGAAAAAAACCAAATTGTATTAGAGTCGGTACTTGAACCTGTTGAAGATCCGTACTCTTCTTCGGGTAGGTATTCACAGGGTATGAATTTACTTCGGGCACGGTTTGATAATGATCAAAGAAAAGAGAAATGCACAGGTGGAATAATCGCCCATGCCAAATTAGGTTATTGGATGTGGAGAGCACCCTATGGATATGAAAATATTCGTGATGGTATTGTTCGTCCAACAGAAGAGGCTGAACATGTGAAATCAATTTTTAATTGGAGAAAGGAAGGGAAAAGCTTAACTGATATTCAAAGAAAGCTAAAAGCTATAGGGGTGACGATGTCTGTACAGACTATCCAAAAGGTTTTAAAAAATGTATTCTATTGTGGCTATATTTCAAGTAGCATAATTGAAGGGTTGGTGCGTGGCATTCATAAAGCAATTATATCAGAAGAGCTGTTTTTAGAAGTAAATAATCTAAAAAAAAGGTCATTTGCAGAACAGGATAATGATGAACACCTGCCATTAAAAAGATTCGTAAGTTGTAAATGTGGAAGTCACTTAACAGGATATCCAAGGAAAAAAGGGAAAAACACATGGTATTACTATAAAGATCGTGGAAAGGGGCATTCGATGAATGCTCGTAATTTGGTCCTGCATGACAAATTTCACGAACTGCTCAACAAATACACTCTTAAAAGTGAACTGATTGAAAAGTTTAAAATTGCTTTGATACATATTTTTAATGAGATGGAAAAAAGGAATACTGATACTAAGCATTCCCTGCAAATGCAGTTAGCTGATACTGAAAAAAAGATCGCTTTAATTTCGAGACGATACGCCCTTGGAGAACTTCCCAAGGAAGTTTTTGATCAGGTATACAATGAATTTAAGGAGCAAAAGGAAATAACTTTATCAGAGATGGAAAAAATCAAAGAAATCAGTTCGAACCTTTCTGATTTCATTGAGCAATCAATCAATATCTGCAAAAATCTAAGTAATTTGTGGGAAAAAGGGAGCCTTGAAGTAAAACAGGGTATTCAAAAGGTGGTTTTCCCACAAGGTTTGATATGGGACAATGATGCTCAAAAGTTCGAACCCGAATCATGTAATTTGATTTTTCAAGAAATCGCTAAATTTAACGAAATTGGGGCACTTTTTGGGGTAGAAAATAATAAGGGGAACTCTCATGATGTTGAAAGTTCCCCGTATATAGCGCTACGGGGAATCGAACCCCGGTTTGATGGCTGAGAACCACCCGTCCT
>JAAZBG010000030.1 GCA_012513915.1 Fibrobacter sp. | reverse complement strand
GGATGATACCAAAAATCAAGTATGCACCATTATGCATTAATTATCCACCATTTGACAATGTGTCTATTGTTGCAGATTGCCGGAGTGTCGGTGAGATACTTGCTGATAAGTCTGTACATGAGGAAAACGGCTTGCTATATGTAAACTCCAGTGTTGTTGGTCATGTTGTTGATTTTGGACTTTTCCTTGCGAATCTTGATGTGGATATTCATAAAATAGACAATGTGGAAAAAATAATTCCTTGTAATGTCATCGAAGTTATAACGCCGTATTTCTGTGAAAAGAGAAACCGGGAGGTACTTCATGCCGGGTGTGTTTATGGTGCTCCGTTTACACTTTTTTCAATCATGTATAAAATTATCGAAAAAAACACACAGACAACACTATCATATTTCTTTCGCAAATCATCAAGTCCTCACCCTGCAGTCTGGAATAGAATCAAAGCAAAACATCGTAAATTTATCCGATGCCTTAATACTAACTATGAGTTTGTGTATAAGGCGGATTGTGATGCGATCTATTGTAATGATAAGCTTCTGGTAAGAAATATTCCTGCGAAGATTTTAAAAAAAGTGTTGTTACTCTATATTGACGATGTTAAAACATTTGAACGTAAAGTGTTGCTTGACGATCAGGAGATTGTCTATGATCGTTCAAATCCGGGGCTTGAAATCAGAATGCAGCGTCTGTTAGTTGTACTCGAAAGATTATGTCCGCTGTTCACAATAAAACGCCTCGAACGAGGCGTGTTTAAAATTGAATCCCAGTGTCCGGTTGGATTTACAGAAGTGTAAAAAGGGTGTTGTTTTGAATTTGGTAAAGAGTACAATGAGGTTTTATTGCTTTATAGCATTGTGCTGAATGAGAGCTCATGGTGATTGCATTGGAAAATAATTGATTAGTGAATTGTTACTTTGCAAGACCTCACCCGCGCTCAAAGCCGCGCGACCTCTCCCGTAGGAGAGGTGTGGTTGTTTTGAAATTATGCTCATTCCTAAATGTTTTTTTTCATGTAAATTTATGTGACCTTGATATGATTACCTGGATAGGATTTCTTTGTCCAATTAGTGGTTGGTACAAATGTTTAACTATTTGAATAAAAAAGTTATAAGGAAAAACTGTTGAACACCGCTAACTTTATAAGTATATTTTTGTTCGTACTTTAAAATAGTTCTGGAAAGTAATAGATGTCTTGTGGTTCAATATATTGAGTCCTTTTCAAATAAATGACAACCGGCACAAGATAAAATTGTTGTGGAGTAGACAATGGTTATTGAAAAAATCAGTATTGAGAATTATAAGGCATTTGAGAAGAGTGAGTTATTCTTTAACAAAGATCTTACAGTAATAGCAGCTCCTAATGGATGTGGTAAAACTACACTTCTGGATGCGGTGGCAATTCTGTTATCGTGGCTTAGAGCAAGAGTTCTCAACGATAAGGGAAATGGTATTTCAATTGATGAAAAGGATATTCAAAATGGTGCGTTTGTTTCGAATCTATCATTAAAGACGGATATTGGTGAATGGAGTGTTGCTAAAAAAAGAAAAGCCCGTAATGAAGATACAAAGAGTGATCTTGCTTCTTTAAAGCACATATCCCACAATTTTAGAGAACGCCTAAGCAATAAAATATCTTTACCCGTTTTTGCCTACTATTCAGTAGAGAGGGCTGTAAAAGATGTACCTCTTCGTATAAAAACTAAGCATGATTTCAATCCACTTTCCATTTATGAGGATACACTAAAAGGAAATGCTGCCTTTCGGCTTTTTTTTGAGTGGTTTCGTGAACGGGAAGATATTGAGAATGAGAATAGACGTTATCTCAATGATACAGTAAAGCCCGAGGGATTTGATTTTCCAGATAGACAATTGCAAGCAGTCCGGACTGCATTAGAATCATTTCTACCTGAATATCAAGATTATGCAATTCGTAGAAATCCTCTACGCATGACTGTAAAAAAAAATGGTATTGAATACCGGCTTGATACTCTTTCTGCTGGTGAAACAAGTTTTATTGCGCTAATTGGCGATATTGCGCGTCGTTTAGCAATTGCAAATCCTGATTCAAATACTCCACTTTCAGGTGATGGAATTGTTATGATTGATGAAATCGATTTACATCTTCATCCAACGTGGCAAAGACGTGCTATATCCAGGCTTAAAGAAGTATTTAGTGGTATTCAGTTTATTGTTACTACTCATTCGCCTCAGGTGCTTAGTGAAGTGGAGCCTCAACAGGTTCGTATTCTCACCTTAGCTGATGGTAAAGTAGCACAATCTCAACCATCACAAACAATCGGGCTTAACTCGGTTCAGATCCTGGATGAATTGATGTTTGATGCGGGGGTAAATGCAAATGTTAAAAAGCATATTGATGAGATCAGTGATCTTATAAGTAAAGATGCTTTTAGTGATGCAAGAAAGGTAATCGCAAAATTAAAAGCATTGTGTCATGGATCAATTCCCGCTATTATAGAGGCCGAATCAACGATTTTAATGCTTGAGCCTGGTGAGGGAACTTTACATGATTCCAATTAGGAAAAGTACTGAACCACAAATACTTCAACAGTATCGGCTTCAACCAGGTGCTGAATATGATGGAGCAGGATTCACTCCGGATGTTAAAGATGCTATTCGTTCACAACTTGTAAATGAACAGGGTTTTCTTTGTGCATATTGTATGGGAAGAATTGAACCCGATTCAAGTTCAATGAAAATAGATCACTGGCATTGTCA
Organism: Fibrobacter sp.; assembly: GCA_012513915.1. GTDB lineage: Bacteria > Fibrobacterota > Chitinivibrionia > Chitinivibrionales > Chitinispirillaceae > JAAZBG01. The sequence continues at coordinate 2,832 of JAAZBG010000030.1, read as the reverse complement.
GGATAAGTATGAGGACGAACAACTTGACTATGCTAATCTACTCGGATGTTGTTGTGGTATTGGAAATAAAACCTCTGATGAATATTGTGATACTTCAAAAAAAAATTCTGATATTCAATTTAATCCATCAAATGCAGCTCATTACTCCCGAATGCAAATCAGGTATAAGCATAATGGTGAAATTTCATCTGATAATTCACAATTTGATAAAGAGCTCAATGACGTTTTAAATCTTAATTACAGTAGACTAAAAGAGAATAGAAAATGTGTATGGAACTCAGTTACCAAAGAACTGTCAAAAATAAGCGGTACAGCAAAGCCTGCTGAAATTGGACGGCTTTTAGGAATGTGGAAATTAAAATCAGGAGGTAAATTACAAGAATATTGTGGTGTGGCTATTTACTATTTAGAAAAAAAGCTGTCTATTACTCAATAATTTTAATGTATTACTTCGCAAGACCTCACCCGCGCGCAAAGCCGCGCGACCTCTCCCGCAGGAGAGGTGTAGTTGTTTTACAACAAAAAAGATACCTCCCTCCTGCGGGGGAGGCTGGCTGCTTTGAGCCAGGGTGGGGGCGCTCAAACGGCGTAGTTGCAATATGTCAATGGTAAGTTAATAGCATTGGCAGCTTCTCCCGCAGGAGAGGTGTGGTTGTTTTAAATTTTACAAGTTAGTCAAGTCCTGTCGTTATTATCTCAGACCACCTTTTTTCTTCTTAGGCAATGCATGTTTCAACCGGGTATTAATTTCCTCGATGTCAAAATGTTCAGCATCGTAAGGTTCTCCGAGCCAGTCGATAAACTCCTTTGCTTTTTTGCTTTTGGTATTTTTCATTGCCTCAACAATATCCTCATAACCGGGAATTGATCCGCAATCTTCAGGCGGGCAGTTTCGTGCACCCTCAATGCAAAATGGGCCATCATAGGGGCTTTCGCCTGGAAGAATTTTTTCGATTTTTATTGTATGGTTCCAATCATCGCCAAAATCATATATGTATTCGAATTTTTCTTTTTCGGTTAATTTGAGCTTTGATAACTTAACTTTTTTAGCATTTTCAATTTCATGCTCATCAAAACCATCATCGTCAGGGATTCCATATCGGATTCCTGCTATTTCAAATTCATACATATGACAATTTCCCCAGCCCATTGCAGCCTGAATAACATTGTGTAAATCCTGCAGCGTAAGAGAATCCTCAACAACAACGCTTCGCCAGATTTCAGGCTTAATACCGTTTAATTTGATTCTTAGTTTCATTGAATGAAGTTTTGAATTCATTTACTTCTCCAGGTTATTGATGTCGCTGTTTTTAATTTTATTTTTTTATGACGGATTGCATAAAATAATACTCTGATGGTCGATACACCAAGTTGTTTAATGATAGTTAATAATCTCATCTGTTTGGTTTGTGCTTGAATATGTTATCTTGCAATATTTGTTCTCATAAGTAAATAAGCATCTTTTAAGCAGTTCGATTCCAATTATTTGATTTGTTTGTTATGAAGATAGTTGGTTTGATATAGTAAACGGACTGCTACAGTGGCAACTATTTCAGTGGGGCTGGGTTTCAATATTTAAGGTTTGTAGTGAAAAAAATACACAAAAATGCAAAAAATGTGTTGATGATCACAACTTAGCTTAAAAAAAATATTATCTTCTTACTAATACTTAAATTAGTCATTAACCGTATACAGATGATTTTTTGTTGTAAGATCGTATCCTGATCCAAATCGGGATGTGTGATATCTTTTAGTGTGGCGGATTTTCCAATGTGGCAGGGTATATTTTCACGGTGATATATTGAGGAAATTGGAGATCAGGTATTAAAGGATGTTTAATGGGATACATCAAAGAATTATCAGGATCCGGTTTAATATAAATAACCATTTAACACCTTTAAGGAGTTTTTTTATGCTTCGAAGATCCGTTTTACCCATCATGGTACTTTTCGTTGTAATTATTTCTATTTTTCAATGCCGGCTGCCACAAAATCCTGCAGACCCTTCAAATACCAGGATTGAGTTACTCCTTCGGAACTCACTTTGGACACAAAGTAATTTGTCAATAACCGATACAGTAGGCAAACCAATCCAGGTTGGTTTAGTGATCAACCTGCCTGAAAACATAGATTCAATCAGATTATCAGTAACGGCTGAGGGCAAAGCATTGTTTGATACACTGCTTCAAACTTTCAGTTCCAGTTATAAAGACACTATCTGGAAAGCCATATCTTTTGCTGATACCGGTTATAAGTTAGTTTCAATTGTTCCATATTCTAAAGTCGTTACTCTTGTACCTGCTTCTGCCGGTATAACCATAGTGAAAAAAACATCAACAATACAACCTGACAATCACCCACCAAAATGGACCGAAAAAACATTAAATGTTGCTCTTAATGACACAGACCGATATGAACTTGATTTATCCTCTTTGTGTTCCGACCCGGACAACGATGCACTGAACTTTGCAATATCTGGAAATCCGTTACCCGGAGATACCATTATAAATAATTTTTATGTGTTTCAGGCTAGCTCTTTAACTATTGGGAAAAACAGTGTCGAACTCATTGCAAGTGATCCTTCCGGCCTTAAAGACACTATGGATCTGGTTCTTAACATTACAACATCAGGGAATGATAACAGTCCGCCAGAGGTCACGATAATTGCCCCGGACAGAGACTCAAGTGTGATAAATGTAGAGAACTATGTTGTGGATATGCTCTGTAGTGATGCCAGTGGTATTGATTCTGTCTATGCAGTATTCAACGGTAAAACAACTTCAGCAGTTTTGAAAAACGGACATTACAAAATCGCCATAACGGGTCTGGTCGT
>JAAZBG010000029.1 GCA_012513915.1 Fibrobacter sp. | reverse complement strand
TTTAACGGCTCTCTGGTTGGTTTCCATTTTACCTGAATCAGATCTACCACCACTGCCACCACAAAAGCAGAAAGGAAAAAGGGCAGCATCATAAGTATAAACTGTTTGATGCACTCACCCAGCAACTGGCTGAACAGGCGGATCGAAACTTCACCATTTTCCGTCCTGATCATCTGCGGCATTCGCTCGTAAACCTTCGAAAAGAGCTGAAGGAAATTCATCCCTAATTTTCCTACGTAAAACTTAATGACTACAAAAAAGGTGAGGAGTAAAAATGCCGTTCCTAATTCCTTGCTCTTTGCTACCTGTCCCTTTTTTCTAGCATCCGTCTTTCGTTTCGGTGTGGCTTCTTCTGTTTTTTCTCCACCAGGACCATCCTTGGCAAAAAACTGAAGATCATATGCGATTAACAATTCATACTCAACCATTCTGCCACCTGTCTGTACCAACTCTTACTGCATGCTATACACAAAAGCAGTCATCATTACTTTCATTTCTTCAAAGATATAGTTCGCTATATTAGGAAGCATACCGATTGTAAAGAATAATACACTCATTCCAACCAGTATTTTTAACTGAATTCCCACAGAAAACATGTTGACCTGCGGTGCGATTTTAGCCAAGACTCCAAGAAGGCAATTCAAAATCAATATAGATGCGATCAGTGGAATGCAGATCCTAAATGCTATGGATACATAATCACCCATAAACTGAATCAGTGAAGTCAGCAGTTTCTCGGTATTAATCTTTGCTCCACCGATCGGAATCAGCTGATAAGACTCACAAAATGCTCTGATAAAATAGTAGTGGGCATTTGTCACAAACATAATCACAAGGATTCCGTATTGATAAAATCCTCCTACAAAACCTGAAGCCTCATTAGTCAAAGGATCAAACAGCTGTACCATGGAAAGACCAATTTCCATATCTGCTACTTTACCCGCTAATAAAACAATGGAATTACAAATCGTCGCTCCAAATCCTATCAGCAGCCCTGTAATCCCTTCTTTTAAAACCAGAACAGCGTACCCAAGAACAGTCGAATACTCCGGAACTACATGTGGTGTGACGACCGCATACAGCAATAGTGAAATAAAAAAACTAAGTCCCGCCCGTAAACGTCTTGGTACATTTTTCGTACTAAAAAACGGAGCAATGAAAATGAAACAGCTCACTCTTGTAAAGATCAACAGAAAATACTCTAAATCTGATATAGAAAAACTATAATCAATCATGTGCTGCTATCCTATCTGATATATATAGTAAAATCTGACCACAGTTTCGTCATATAGCTGACCATATTATTGATCATCCAATGTCCTAAAATCATAAGTGCAAGGAAGATAGCCAAAACCTTTGGTACAAATGTCAGCGTCTGTTCCTGGATGGATGTAACGGTCTGAAAGATACTGACGACCAGACCTACAACAAGAGAAACCAATAAAACCGGTGCTGCTGTTGTAATGATCACATATAAAGCTTCTCTGAATATCAGTGTCACATCATCAACATTCATTTACAGTGCCTCCTCAGTAAAATGTTCTAACAAGATTTCCAATTACAAGATTCCAGCCGTCTGCCAATACAAACAAAAGAATCTTAAAAGGCATGGAAATCGTTGTCGGCGGAAGCATCATCATACCCATTGACATAAGCGTCGATGCGACGACCATATCAATGATAATAAACGGAATATAAAGTAAAAATCCCAGAATAAATGCAGTTCTCAGCTCACTGATAATAAAGCTTGGAATCAGAACATTATTGGGAATATCGTCCAAATCTTCTACATTTTCAAGATGTGCAATATCCAAAAACAGCCTGACATCCTTCACACGTGTCTGTCCATACATAAATTCACGGAGAGGAAGCATTCCTCGTTCTACGAACTCTTCCTGTGTGATGGTACCTGCCTCAAAAGGCTGTACTGCGGTCTCATTAATCTGTGTAATGACCGGGCTCATAATAAAGAAGGTTAAAAACAAAGTTAACCCAATCATAACTTGATTAGGCGGCGATGTTTGAGTACCCAGTGCTGTCCTCGTAAAGTGAAGAACAATGAGAATTCTCGTAAATGAAGTTAACATAATGAGCAAAAATGGTGCCAGACCAATCAGCGTCAAAATGATAAGAATTCTAAGAGTTCCCGATAAATTACCTTCTCCATCCTGATAGGTAATATTTAGGTTATTACCTATATTTAGTTCCCTGAGGTCACTGGATGTTTCAGCAGAACCAGGCTCCTCAATGACTGTCTGCGGTCCTTGTGTATCCTCTGCTTGAATCCCTAAATCATTCACTGCGGCATATGTCTTAACTGAAAAAGACACCATAAAAACGCCCATAAATATCAGAAAGCCAAGCACGAAAACGTGCTGCTTTCTTACGTACTTAAGTAACATACTCATAATATCGTTTCATCCAGTCTACTTTTTATGTATCAGGTTTTTTGCTTTATTCAAAATCTCCTGAAAAGTTTCCGTTGGTACCTGATCCGATGAAACAAGATTCAGATCATCTGCATTCAATTCCGTCAGCATTGTAACAGTATCTTTTCCAATCGCAAGCGCCAGATATTTTTCACCAACGCGTACAATTGCAATGAACTTATTTGTAGACAAACGAAAAGTTTCAATGATTTCAATATTTTTGTTCACGATCTGATTCTTTTCATATTTGGCGATAAATCTAGTCGTCAAATAAGCCAGTCCCAGAACAAAAATAAAAATAATAATCACCGTCGCAAATTGTGCGAAACTGTTAATTCCACGATCGGATAATGCTAATACAGCTGTCATATATTTATCCG
>JAAZBG010000028.1 GCA_012513915.1 Fibrobacter sp. | reverse complement strand
TCACCAATCATAAATCCTGACACATAGATATCGTCATTATCACCATTGCCCATTGTGATAAATGCTTTGTCAAGTTTATATACAACATGTTTATTCGTTTCAATTAACACGGACTCACCGGAACCGCCCCGAAGCTTCAGCGATTCATCAAGATCATCATCTTCGGACACATCACCTGACCCATGTACCTGCGCTGCGGAGGAATCATCGTCCCTCTCTTCAGTGACCACAGGAATATCACTTTGTAAAGAATCATCAGGTATGATATCTAAAAATGAGCTTTCATTCTGATACATCGAATGAACATTCTGATCAATTGCGACATCGGATTCGGGCACCAATTCCTCAACAATTGCATCCTGATTGACAACTGTTGGTGGAAACTGTGATTCATCTGATGGTAAATCAGACAGCTCACCCGGTTCAGTATTTATTTCCTGATAGTGCTGCCGTCCGGCATCTTCATATAAAATGGAATATTTGCCGATAGCTATCTTATCACCACTATTAAGATTGGCCTTTTTGATCCGCTTTCCGTTTACATACGTTCCATTGAGTGAATTCAGATCCGTTATAACATACTGACGATCTGCATCCTCCTCAATCTTGGCATGCCTGCGCGACACACCCATGTTTGCAATGGAAATCGCATTTTCAGGAAGTCTGCCAATAAAAAATACTGGTTCATCCAGTTCGAATGCATTAATACATTCGCCATTAAAATAGACTGTAAATTTTGCCATACTTTAATTCGATACTTTTGTGATTCAAAAAGCATTACCTGATACACAGGCTATTAAACCGCAACTACTAAATGGCTCCATCCGCATGCTATCAGGCATACAAAACCTTCTGTATACTTAATAAGAAATGATGATGCGAGTCATATTCAAAAAAATATACAATCTACCTCAGTCATACGCAATAACTGCTTTTAATTATCGATGAATATTTACACCCTATTGTTGAAGTATCTCTGACAACTACTTACATTTCAGGTAATTGCGACAATCACCCCGTAATGTATTTCCACTGGATTCAAATACTTATCCTATTTAAAATCAGTGTATTAAGCAAATAGATGTGTAATGATGCTGCGAATGTGCAGAAAAATTAAAAAAACAACTGTTGCACTCTCATGGAATTGCATGATATAATTGAAGTTCCATTGAATTTACCACAACATTGCAGGTAGAATATGCCCTTTAAGCTTTTTCATATATTTCCGGTACTCTTTGGTTTGGTTATACTACTTAAGGGTGATGCAGAGGCTGTTGAGCAAAAAGCTACCACTGCTGCAATAGAGTTACATAACCGTCTTGTTCAAAAAATTGATTCACTTGATATTGTAAAACAACATCTGAAACGTACCGGAGAAAACTTTGATGAGATTGAAGGGCAACAATCGCTCTATGTCGATAGCCTTCGTGCATTGAAACAATCAATTCAATCCGGTTTAACGCAACCTGTTAGACAGAAGCCGATACAGCTTCCGTTTTCTATCAGCGATATTGTCAATCCGCAATCGTCACTCGACTGGATAATTCTGATTACGAGCACCATTGCAGTACTCTCATTCATATTCATGATTATTGCCATTATCAGGACGCGTCGGAAAAACAGCAGGATTAATAAAATGGTTGCAACACCACCATTGAAACATACCCGTATTCGCCAGGCACCGGTATTACCGGCAACGCCAACAACATCGGGACCCCCGGTAGGGACAGGTCGCGACCTGTCCCTACCGGGGGTGTTCGACCAAATCAAACAGAAAATGCATGAAGCATCTGATTATTACGATAGAAAAGAACCACCACGCCCCTCAACACAGCAGATCAGGGCCATAACGGATATTCAGAATGAGGACATTGAAACGCTTGTTTTTGAAGAATATAAAAAAGGCGTTGACATACACGAAATATCGAAAACATTCAAAATCAGTGCTGATCATGTGTCATTACTTTTAAAAATTAAGGGGGTTGTTCAAAAAAAAGGAATCGGAAAATAGGAATTGTACATCATTCATTGTAATCATGTATCATGCGATAACCATGATACGGTTGTATTCTCCACAATTCTACCATTGATCAGAGATCATGAAACGCCTGCCGATTCCGGAAAGAACAGCTACAGTTTTAAAGGTGTTGTGTCGACATACAATAAAGAGCAATTGTATAAAAAACGATCAGTATCAACAGAGGACACTATGAATCCGGCAATAATCCAGACTGTATCCCAAACGTTGCCGAAATCTTCATCTACCATGAGTGTTACCGGGGTCATTGAGAAAACCGCTGATAAAAACCAGCTTCTCTTAAAAACAGCAACAGGTACTATTCCGCTCAATGTGGAATCAAACCGGTTTTCAAATGGCGATCCGGTCACCCTTACTTTTCAGAACGGTTCGTTCAGACTTGAAAAGTCCGGTGAAAAAATTGACAATATTGAAATTGACAAAGATACATTTCTCAGAAACACTGCACCGGCAGTCCGCCTTTCCGACATTCTTGAACATGTAAAACAATCTGTTGTATCAGGGAATTCATCCCTGATATCAGAAAGTGTCAAAACTGCGCTTGACATCATAAATGACAAACCTGTACATTCCGGAATAGATAAAACACTCCTTACTGCAACTGTTAAAGCAATCGACATACGACTTGAACAGTCTGGCACACTTTCCAAAGATGCAATTGATTCACTGATTAAACTAAGGAATGCCTTGCAAACCATAATTTTGATAAAACCTGAATTAACGATGCCATCATTTGGTCTGACCGCTGCGACATCATTAAAAAACGGCATACACCGGATCCCGATGAATACGCTTCTTGCGTTTATTGACAATAGTAGTATTAGCCCGAATGTAAAAAAAATATTTGATTCATTTCGTGATATATCAGGTAATATTGCAGTCAGAGTGAGCGGTGATACACAAAATAAAATTATCACTCCGCTCCCGGGATCCTTACTACAAAGAGAGTTTCAATCTGTTATTACCAGTATGAAAAGTTCTCTTCTGCAATCGGTACCCCTGGAAAGTCTTGACACATTGCTATTACAAAAAGGCTCTGTAGACCTTGATACGTTAACGAAACTGGATAATCAGCTAATAGCCATTTCATCACGCTTTTCTTCAGAACGGGCAGGCAGCAGAACTGCTGCTATTGCAGTAATTTCAAGCTGGCTTTCGCAGTCTATCGACAACATCGGCAGTACAGCACTGCCATTTAAATTCCCGCCGGCACTCCCCCAATCGCTTCAAAATGACTTCGAGATAATTGATGCATTATTACATAAGTCAACAACAACGACACACACAAAGCTGTCTCCCACAGGTATTACTGAAACAATGCTTATAAAAGAAGCTCGGCCGGATGCACTGCCGCAATCATTCAGTAAATTAGGGTTTGACAATGAATCACAGATGCTGCGTAGCAACACAGTTTCGTCAACAATTAAAACTGAATTACTGAAATTACTCCCGGGTGATAGTAACAACAGTCAACTTCAGGAGCAGAAAGCAGCAACCGATCTTCGCGCAGCAGCAGCCAGGCTTAACAATCTTATCGAATCAATTGAACGTAACAATCAATTGACAAAGCAGCTGCAACAAAGCAGCATTACACAACTCGCGGCTCTCAAAGAACAGCTTTCTGCCACATTGTCATCACTGCCATTACAAATGATTACTGATAACATTGACAAAATTATTAAACTGCTTGGAACATTTAATGGTAACAGCTCCGAACTTTCAGCCCAATTGAAAGATAAAGCGGGAACTCTTTTTGAGCTTTTAACAATGCGGTTGCCGGGCCGTCCCGACGAGACCATACAACAGAAAGAAAGGTTGTCTTCTGAACAGTTTACACAATCCGGTCAAAATCAGACTGCCGCAGAAACAATGTTGAAAATACGCGGGACCGTTGAATCTGCAATCAACAAGCTTGAAAGTCTTCAATTACTTGCACGTCAGATACCGCTTTCTGACGGCACTCAGCAGCAGATACTGGCATTACCCATGAAAGTTGGTGATGAATGGACGGAGCTGAATGTCCGTTTTCTTAAAAAGGAAAGCAATCCGAAAAAGAAGAAATCAGGTGGAACATTCTTTACTGTCCAGATCAGTATTGCGCCTGCAAACCTTGGTGCTATTTCGGTAAAGATGGATTACCATCTAAAAAAAAGTCTTAAAATCAGTATGGATCTCGAAAAAGATGTAACACGAAGTTTTTTCCAGAAAAATAATTTCGCAATAAAAAATGCACTTTCAAAACTTGGTCTGCCTGTTTTTTCGATTGATATCAGGAAAGACACTGAGAAATCAACAGCACAGGATGAAATCGTACTGGATCAACAGGTTGATGTAAAGGTATAATATGAACAAACGGGGTGTAACAAAAGATAAAGTAGTTGCACTGCGTTATCAGGCAAATGAAGATAACGCTCCGAAGGTTGTTGCAAAAGGTGAAGGTGAAATAGCCCGGAAAATACGGGAGATTGCACTTGCAAACGGAATACCGATGCACCGTGACAATGACCTTGTGGAAATTCTTTCACAAATCGAACTTGACAGAGAGATACCACCGGAGCTGTATGCAGCTATAGCTGAGATACTAAGCTGGATTTACAAGGCAAATACAGCTGTTGGAAAGGATACAATCCGCAAATGATGTTAAAATGTATTATTGCAGCACTTGTCATATTCCAGGTTACTCTGGAGGCAGCCGAAATGATGCTTCTTGGCTTTAATGGAAAGCGGGCACCATCAATTGAGAAAACTTTTGATAAAATGATGCGTGAAGAACTAATGATGATACCTGACATTATCTTGACAGATATCGGGAGAACACGCCAGTTTAATCACCTCATTGATTTTCCTGAAAATGAGTTCATCACGGAAACGCATCTCGAATCGCAGCGAAAATACCTGAATGATTCCTTGTATATCGTCTGGGGAACACTTCACGAAATAGTAATTGAGCCAAAGCGCAGACAATTGATACGAGCACAGTTTTCAGGCCGGATGCAGGTAGATCTTCATATATACGATTTTGTAAAAAAACAGGTCATGTATGCGGGTACCCTTACAGCAGCCACAACAGAGGATCGCGGGTTGATTTTTATATCCCCGGTAAAGAGTGCTTACCATATCGGTGCTGCAGACCGTACTAAAATCACAGAAATGGTACTACGCGAGGCAGTAAGAGTGTGTCACAGGGTTATCACAGCATCTGTTTCAAGTGATAAAGCAAAAGCAGATCAGGAACATATACTTGGGAAGCATTCCTTTCAAAACGAGGAAGACCCCACAAAAAATTCATTAATATCAACAAGTTACAACTCCACTGACAGTATACCCCAGAGCGTTATGCCTAATGCGGTCTCACCTGGTGCTGCAGATACAAACATCCCAAAGCAGGAAATCGATACAACAGGCCAGCCCAAATAAATAAAATCGCCATACTATAGACGAAAAAGTTAGCACAGTGCTTTGAAAAGTACTATAATTTTATATATATTGAAATGGTTGTGAAACTCTATGGTTACCGTAATTTGACCGCTAAAGTAGATGATGCTGATAGTTTTGCAATATTTTAGCTTGAACAACGTACTTAAACACTGATGTTCTCTGAGATTGCTGGAAGGCAGTTTATTCCCAATCCCGGAGTGATTGATAACGCTTAACATTCAGGAGAATATCATGGCGGAACTTGGATCGTACAGAAACGTATTTGATGATCCAAAGGAGTTTAACAAGTTAAACGACCTTATACTGGGTGCGATTCAGCAGTTTTCCGATTATCGTCAGGGCAATCTTACCTATGGTGAGATTATGTTTGTGCTTGAGTGCATACTTGACACAATGCGTGGATCCAGCGAAAAGGATGCTCATGCGCACAAAGGGATTAAGGGGCTTCGTGACGCACCCACATTTACAACGCTGCTTTCAACGACATCGCGTATGATCGAAACACTCCTTAAAAAAGGTATGATTAACTCATCAGAGGAAGCGTATATTCTTCATGGCGAAGAATAGAACTGCCGTATTGGAGTTTTTGACACATGGACATTGAATTTCCATACAGAATAGCACTGAGTTTTCCCGGTGACCTTGAGTATATTCCGGCAGTACGAAAATTTATATCTGAAGTATTGCAGGTTTCAAATTTCAGTTCAAAATTTGCATATCGCTCTGAGATTATCGTCGATGAGATCTCAAACAATGCAGTTAATTACGGATGCCAGGATGAAAGTGCATCTGTTGACCTTGAGTGCCTTGTTCATGAAGATCGCATTGAGTTTGAAATCAGGGATCAGGGTGGCAGCAAAGAAAACATCGATCGTTTACATAATGCTGTCAGGGCAGAGCCTGAAGATAACACTGCGAACAAGAGGCTTGGGATAGAAATTGTCCGCATGCTTTCTGAAAGTGTGGATATCAACATTAATGACCAGAATCTGACATCAGTGCATATTATTCGTAAACGTGAAGAATCATAATCCTGAAAGTTGACATGCAAAATCTCTATGCAGCATAAAAATTTACAGATTGAGATCAGTGATGTACAAGGGACTGACGGTGCGCTGATAATTAGTTTCAGGGGGGAATTAAGTTCACTTTGTATTTCACGAATAAGTGATGTGTTTGACACAATCGACTATTCAACAAAAAAGTTTGTAATTGCAGAAATGTCCAATGTTACTCTGGTGTCATCAGCGGCACTGGGCGAATTTATGGGCGGCAGGAAAAGGCTTGTTGAAACCGGTGGCGACCTTGTTTTTGCGTCCTTACAAATTGAGTTACGGTCAAAGCTCAACATGATGGGTGCAAACAAAATTTTCAGATTCTACAACGATACACGCTCTGCAATCAATGCATATAAATGGGAGTACGAAAAACATCATGAACACCTTCACTTGTCATTTCCCCCTTTTTTAAAACTTGTTCCACCAATACGTTCGCTTGTCAGCAGGATTGCAAAACAGAAGGGATACAGTAACAGGGATTCATTCCGGATAGAAACTATCATTGATGAAGTCTGCAATAACGCTATAGAACATGGCCTGGAAGGTGCTAATAAATCAGTCGATCTGAAAATTACAATCAATCCGGCTCAGATCGAGTTTACTGTAACAAGTATCAGCGATCCGGAAAAAATGCAGGCACTTCGGGCAATGCTGAATGCCGGTAACCACGATCTTTCAAAATGGAGAACTGATGAAAAACGTGGCCGGGGACTTGCACTTATTAAAATGTTAAGTAATGAATTAACTGTTGATTGCAATGATTCAGGAACAAGTGTTCATGTTAAAAAACTACGAGAGGAATAACTATGGAATCCCAGATTGAACTCCTTTATGAGGACATACCGGGAAAAAGCAACGCCCGACTAATCAGATTTGTTGGGGATCTTGATGCAACCAATGTACAGTCTGTTCTTGAAAAGCTCAATTCACTTTTCAGTGAGGGATTCACACGACTGGTTGCAGACTTCAAGAAGTTGCGATATGTCAATAGCGCCGGACTTGGCATCCTTCTGTTTTTTACAAAAAACGTCAGAGAAAAAGGTGGTTCATTTAAAATTGCCAACGTTTGTGAAAATGTATACGAGATCATCGAAATTATCGGAGCGACATCGCTGCTTGAAATTTATGATGAACTAAACGAGGCAATAGCGGAACTAAATTAGGCGGATAACAGAAATGGCAGGATGCCATTAGTGGAATGTATATATATCGGGAAGTGATTTCATCCTTCCAGATTTTACACACTGATCAGTGCACTAATACAAAATTTTCCAGGATTGTAGTAACACTATGTCAATTAACATTTTTTTTAAACATACATTCAAGGTTAAGAGGGTTTTACACATGAAGTTGTATTCTCAAGCAATTGTCGGGCTGTCTGCTGTGTTTCTCGCATTTTGTGCAAAACAGGATGCCGGAGATAATCTTGCCCAAATCGGTTCAACAAAAATTACAAAACAGCACTATGAGGCTTTCAACAAAGTAGTACGAATATTCCCGTCAAAGCCAAGTGACATTTTTCCAGGCCAACGTTCTCCGGCGACATTCATGACAGAAGTAGAAGTGCTTTCTTCGAAGCTTCCTAAAGATCAGAAAAAGAAACTGGTCCAGTCTGATGACTGGAGCTGGAAAAAACGTTACTATCCTGCACAATTTTATATTTTTGATGTCCTTGCACCAAATCTTGGTTTTACCGATAATGAACTGAAGGGATTTTACAATTCAAACAAGAATCTGTTTGTTGAAACATTCAGGCCGGCAGATACGACAAAGAAAGATTCTACCTATACAAAGCCCTTTGATGAGGTAAGAGAAAAAATTATTACCATGATGTTTTGTGAGCGCAACAAACCGGATAGTGCGTTTATGAACAGTGCCTATATGAAAAGCTTCCCTAAGGACTCACTACCACCTCAGTCTGAAATTGATGACAGCTGGGTGAATTCTGTAAGGAAAAACCCACCTCTTTTCTTTATGAAAAAATTCTACAAAGAGGACTTTGGTAAAGCCTATCCTGACAGTATCGATGAGATCTTCGGTGATGGCAAGGTCATTACCCCGAAAGATCTTGATGTTATTCTGAACTGGCTCCCTGATGATCGCAGAGATAATTTCACTCAGGGACATGGCAAAAAAGAAATGGTTGAATGGCTTCTCAAATGGAAATTGTTTGCAGAACGGGCAGAAAAAAGCGGCTACCTTAAAAAGAATCCTCATTACAAGACAGGTCTTGACTGGGCACTAAGGATTGAGTATGCCAATGCATATGTAATCAGTGAGTTATCTACAAAAGTAACACCACCAGCAGCCCCCGATTCTTCAAACATTCTCTTTGCGTATACCGATGACCTTGGCTATGTAAATCTTAAACCGGATACAAGCGAAATTAATAGCCGGATCAGGATATACAACCAGAAAAAGAAGACCGACCAGATTGACAGTATGATATACAGCGTCCGCAAGAAGGCAGTTATAAAGTATTTTCAGGATGAACTCAAGGACGATAAAGTCATTGAGCCATCAAAGCTTATTGCTAAAGCAGACTCGCTTCGTGATTCATCAAAATCTGATGCCGCAGAGCAGGAATATAAGAAGCTGGTTGACAATTTCGGATTTACTCCGGAAGGCAAGCGCGCAACGATTGAGCTTGCAAAACTGCTTACAGAACGTCAATCGTACTATCAGGCCGTAGGTTACTACCGGAACTATCTGTTACACGGTGATGACAAGAGTAAATTTTGTAATGTATTTTTCATGATTGGTTTTATTTACGATGAATATCTTGATAAACCAGGCCTTGCAGAATTGAACTATAAGTACATTCTTAAAAATCTCAAAGACTGTGATCTCACTGACGACGCAGAGTTCATGATGCTGCATCTGGGCGAACCTATGTCAAGCATTGAGGAACTTCAGGCTGAAGCATTGCGTCAGGGAAGAAAGATTGATGCAGATGCAACTATGAACTGATATACCGGTTGAGTCCTCTGACTCAATCGTATAGTATCTATTCCTATAAAAAAGGGCGATTCAATAATCGCCCTTTTTTGTTATATCAACGTCCGATCATGTCGTTATCATGCTACTCAATTGTAAGCAGATGAAACCCGTTTTCATCTGCTTTACGGATCGCGGTACCGCTGCTTATTTCCTGCATGATAATCTCTGTAATCAGCCAGCAATCAAGTGACAAGCGGGGACATCCTGTTATTGATGTACCGGTTTTACCAAGTGATGCATGTATATGAAGAGATGGTTCACCGGATTCATCGGGAAAAAGTGTCCCTACACCTACAACCTCACGCGAATCCGGAAAATATACCTGCATTGGTTTAATTGGCCGCTCATCATCAAGCTCTGCGCCCACAACGACCCGGCCGTTTTTTACACCGCCGATCATCCAGAGTACTGCCCGTTTAACATTTTCTTTTCGTGCAATAGTTTTTACAGATTCATAAACCGGATCATTCTCTGATAACCGTATTGTAAATATACGTCCGGGTAAAGATGCCTCGTAATTCATTGTCGTTACCTCACGATTGTATTTTTAACGTAACATTATATACGTACAAATTGACATAGTGTCACAGTTTACTGCCGGTCACCAATCAAGTTCTATAGAAGTACCAATATCAGCACGTCCCTTGAAACATAACTCCTGGAACCTGCATTGTTTACAAAGAGACTGGGACGGGCTCATCGGGAACGAATCTATCGGTTTCGGTATATTATTATGATAATCAGTGCAATAGCTGTACATTTCCAGTGTCTGTTCACGTATTGTTTTGTAAAGTGTTGGGAAATCCAGTTTTGTGCACTCTATTTCAAGTTCATCGTATACAGGATACAGATACACTATTTTCGGAAAAATGTTGGACAGTGGAATATTAAAATTATTATTTGTCGCTGCTGCGTACCCAAGCAGCTGACTTGTGTGTTTCGCCATATCCTTTGCCCCGGTTTTCCAGTCGAGAATATAAACGTCTTTGTCAATCGGCAGTAAAAAATCCATCTTGCAATACGCCTTGAGTCCATCAAGACGTGTCTCTCCATACCCATCGGGTTCAATCATCCAGTTCGAACGATTGCGGATCGCCGCCATGAATATCCATGCATATACAGCACCATTAATAAAATTGGTCAGACAGGTTTCAACCTTGTTAAAAACCCGCTCCATATCAATAGCCGGAACATAGTTATAATGAATTTCCAGAAATGTTTTCTCTGCAAAATATTTTTCTGCAAGAGAACGTGCATAGTCAAAAAACCGTTTATCGTCAATGTCCCTGTCACTTTTCTGTAATCGTTTCAAAAACGCTTCAAGAACATCATGCACAACATTTCCGGTTTCAAGTGCTACTGATGTAAGACTTTTAAGTTTATGTAATTTGTACGCGGGAATGTCGGTAATGTATTTGGAATAATAATTATAGTAATATTGCCGTTTGCATTTATCAAACATTTCATATCGTGATACCGACCACCCCAGAACGGGCGAAAACTCATACTGTTCATATTTCAGTTCCAATGCACATCACTCCATTTACCCGAAAATAATTGCCTACAGGTCAAGCTGTACAAAGGAATATAGTATATTATCTCATAAAAATAAAAATATTAATTCTGAACTATCTATTGCAGTCAGGACCGGTTAAAAGTTAGTTTTTCATAGCAACAATCATCAAGGCAAAAAATTTTGAGTACACTATTCGATTCAATAACGTTTTCCAAAACTGACTTTACGCATGAACATCTCTGCAAAGGAGAATATGATAATTGCATTTTCTCAGGATGCAATTTTTCGAATGTATCACTAAATGATTACGTTTTCCTTGACTGTACTTTCAACACCTGTAACTTAAGCAATGCACAGTTTGTAAACACAACACTGAACACAGCCAGGTTTATTGATTGCAAACTTCTTGGTGTTCACTTTGAAAATTGTAATTCAATAGGGTTTGAGATACGTTGTGAAAACTGCAATCTCACACATGCATCATTTTTCAAACTATCATTAATTAAAACGACCTTTAAGAACGACAAATGTATCGAAACTGATTTTACTGAATGTGATTTAACCGGTTCCATTTTTGACAATTGCGATTTGAGTGGAGCCCTATTTAACCGAACCAAACTCGAAAAGGCCGATTTTGTTTCATCCTTCAATTATTGCATAGACCCCGAGAAGAACCGTCTAAAGTCTGCCCGGTTTTCAGAGGATGGAATCAAGGGTTTACTGTATAAGCATGGTATTATTGTCGTGTAAAACAATGTATTAAAACACTAAGTAGTTTCTATAACTGGCTCATCAGGAGAATGTAGTGATACGAAAACCATTATATAGTATGCATTACCCAAAGGAGAATTTCAAATGACATCAACAGACACAATGTTACGATTCCCGACACGTGAACAGATCAGTCCACAATTTACATTATCTAAGAAAATCAACCAGACAACCTACCTTATTGATGGTATCCTCCACGAGTGGAATGGTCCGGTTCAGGATGTAATCTCACCCGTACGCATTTCTGATAATGGAACACTCGTTGCAGAATGCATAGGGAGCTATCCTTTTCTTACAGAAAAAGAGGCGCTGCCCGCGCTTGACGCAGCAGTGAAAGCATACAGTAACGGCTGCGGTGTATGGCCAACAATGAGTGTTGAAAAACGCATTGCACATGTAGAACTGTTTGTAAGCCGCATGAAAGAAAAGAGAAGTGATGTTGTAAAATTACTGATGTGGGAGATTGGTAAAAATCTTCCTGATTCAGAAAAAGAGTTTGACAGAACAGTAGAATACATCGTTGACACGATAGAAGCACTGAAGTCACTTGACAGAACCTCGTCACGTTTTGAAATACAACAGGGAATCGCAGCTCAAATCAGACGCGCCCCGCTTGGTGTTGTACTTTGTATGGGACCGTATAATTATCCGCTCAATGAAACGTATACGACACTCATCCCGGCACTGATCATGGGTAACACTGTTATTTTCAAACCACCAAAACACGGGGTATTACTACATCACCCACTATTGGAAGCATTCAGAGACAGCTTCCCTGCAGGTGTTGTCAACACAGTGTACGGAAGCGGTTCAAAAATTATTCCACCAATTATGGCGTCAGGTAAAGTAAATGTACTCGCATTTATCGGATCAAGCAAGGTTGCCGGCACCTTAAAGAAGCAGCATCCCCTTCCCCACCGTCTGAAGTGCGTTCTTGGTCTTGATGCAAAAAACGCAGGTATTATCCTGGAAGATGCAGACATTGACAACACTGTAAAAGAGTGTATAACAGGCTCCCTTTCGTTTAACGGCCAACGCTGTACAGCACTGAAAATTCTCTTCGTTCATTCAAGTATCGTTGATGAATTTGTAAACAAATTGTGTACCGGTGTAAGCAATCTCCAATGTGGTATGCCCTGGGACAGCGGTGTATCGATTACACCGATTCCGGAAGAAAACAAAGTGCCCTATCTTAACGAAATAGTCCGGGACGCGCAGGCAAAAGGTGCCCGTATTTGCAACAAATCGGGGGGTACTTACCTTGAATCACTCTATATACCGGCAGTTCTTTATCCGGTAAACAAAGATATGCGTGTCTACACTGAAGAGCAGTTTGGCCCGGTTGTTCCCATTGTCCCATTTGACAATATCGAAGAACCGGTTCATTATGTATTTGAATCATCATATGGTCAACAGGTCAGCCTTTTTGGTAAAAATCCCGAGGTGATGGCTGCACTTATCGATAAAATGGTTAACCAGGTATCACGAGTAAACATTAATTCACAATGTCAGCGCGGTCCTGATGTATTCCCGTTTACCGGGAGGAAGGACAGTGCCGAGGGAACACTCAGCGTTTCGGATGCGTTAAAAGTTTTTTCAATTCGCACACTTGTTGCAGCAAAATTGAATGACACAAATAAAGCGCTCATTTCAGATATCACACGAGAGCGCCGTTCTGCATTCCTGTCAACCGACTTTTTATTCTGAAATAAAATAAGCGTCAGGTATTACTACCTGACGCCTTCCGCTTCACCCAAATTGTCTGCAAGAGGACCTTGCAATGAGGATTATTATGTAGGTAACAATAAGATACAATATATCCCAGATCAAAAGCAATACTTGTTTAATTTTTTTTATCTGTATACCCTATGATTACCGGCAAGACAAAGAATCACCTCCCGACATTCACCATCAGTCAACATTCGCTGGTAAAAAACGACCTCGGCAATCTGTCCTGGCCATAAAAATCTACCGATGTGTTTATTTGTACTTCCTGCCATAAGATTTCCGGATACGCCTGTGGATGCAATTCCTGCACTGTCTCAAAACAATAACGTTGTCCCCATTTGAATTGTGCATGAATCGTTCTGTGAGACTCTCCCGGAAGACCGGTACGCAATGATATTCCATGATGTATCAAGTACCACACTACTTTCTACAATAACACCGGGAGAACTATCTGCAGGGTAATGAAATGCGCTTTTAAAGAAAAGATGGCCTGCAGTTATGAGCGTAAGTTTACGATGATGCTCCCCCACCCGCTCGCATAACCGGGCAGATAGAGGATCGAAAACAACACAAGAACACAATCAAACTTATTTAATAAAGGTATTCTCATCAAGTTCCCGAAATGCCAGGTTCAGCTCTTCCTGTGTATTCATAACAATAGGCCCTCCCCATGCAATCGGTTCCTGAAGCGGCTTTCCTGACATAAGCAGAAAACGCACCGGGTTTGTTGATGTCGCTGCCTTAAAAATGGAGCCCTGATTGAAAAGCACGACATGTTTCTCTGCAACACTATCAGAGTCACCAAACACAGCGTCACCCTCGATAATGTACACAAACAATGTATGGTCGGGATCTGTTTCAAATTCGACTACTGCATTACTGTCAAGTTCAATATCCAGATATTGCGCCTTGACATAATCGCCATCAATCGCACCGTTAACACCATTCCAGGATCCGCAGATTATGTGTACGTTGCCTCTGTCAATACCGACAACCGGAATATCATCCTTTATGATTGACCGATAGGCTGGTTTTGCCATCTTATCTTTTGCAGGAAGATTAAGCCAGAGCTGCGCACCAAGCATTCTTTTTGATGCTTTGGGCATCTCCTGATGAATGATACCTGAGCCTGCAGTCATCCACTGGCAATCACCAGGACCGATAACACCACTGTTTCCCATACTGTCACCATGCTCAATAGTACCAACAATAAGATAGGTAATTGTTTCGATTCCCCGATGTGGATGCCAGGGGAATCCTTTTACATAATCGGACGGATCCGTTGAATCGAATGCATCAAGCATAAGAAACGGATCAAATTCTTTTGTATCATGATAACCGATTTCGCGAACAAGCTTTACACCGGCACCATCGACAGCGTTTTGACCGGTAATTATTTTACGAATTGAACGGATTGCTATATCTTTCACAGGTTTACACTCCAGAACTGATACGGTCTGCAGATCGTTGTAACAGGAAATTGTTTTACAAGTTCGGGACCTATATCATAGATTGTTCGATATATATAGTTCATAGAGTAAGTATAAATTGGTGCAATTTTAAGATCAAACTATATAATTGCACTCTTTTTTATAATAGCAATGCACTGATGCACTCGATTCCGGCCATTACCTGGAAGGCGACGCAGCCTCAAGAAGCATCGCAATCGAACTACTCAGAGCCTTAAGAGCGTCGGGACTCCCGAGTGTCAATTGAATACTGACTTTGCCGTCATCCTGAACGGTTGCTATTTTTGTAAAGCTCTCATGAAGCGCTTTTGCGACAGGACTATCGGTGTGTTTTTTCTGTATCTCCTGTGGGACCAGTCCTTCCACAAAGGAGAATGCCGCCTGAATAAGCTGCCCCCCTGCCTCATGTGCTTTTTTCAGGTCCTTTTGATCCTGCTCGTTTACACTATCGGTAACATCATCAAGCATCGTCATATCAACCGGTGCGGGAGGTTTCTCTCCGAGCAGTACTTCGAGTTTCTTTTTAAGATCATCAATATTTGATGTCATTTCGAGAGTCGCTACATCTGATGTCTGATCGAGCGCTGCGAGTGCAAGATCCTTCTTGCTTGACAATACAGAAAGCATGCGTTCTTCAATAGTACCTTCCGTGACAAGCAGATAAACATGCACCGGCCTCAATTGCCCCATACGGTAGGCCCGGCCGATCCGCTGATCGAGAATTGCCGGATTCCAGGGTAGATCAACATTTATAACGGTATTTGCGCTTTGCAGATTAAGACCGGTGGATCCGGCATTTGTAGTCAAAAAGAGCCTGCATGATGGATCCTTTTGAAATTTGTCAACGATCTGCTGTCGTTTTTTCTGCACCACACTGCCATCAAGACGAACATAATCCACCTTCATTGGTGCAAGAATTATTTCGATACAGTCAAGCATAGTTGTCCACTCTGAAAATACAATTATCTTGCGATCGGGTTCGCTGCAGAGCTGCGGAAGCAGTTCAGCCATGTACTCAAGCTTTGATGAATATGATGGCTCTATTTTATCAACAAGAAAGGTACTGTCACATGACATTCTGGCAAGCAGCAGAGCCTTCTGAAGACGGATAAGATCCATTTCTGTCAAGTATGGTTTTGCGGCAATCTGTGATGCGATTTTCACATTTGCCCAGCAAATTTCAAACTGCTGGTCGGTTGGTACAACGCGTATTATTTCCGTTGTTTTCGGCGGCAGCTGTTTTATTACCGAATCGCGGGTACGGCGAAGCAGGACTTCTTTAAGACGACTCCGCAGCTTGTCAAGTTTTTTATATCCGGTAGCTTTTCCGCGATTATCAACAACCTTGTGTTCATTATAAAAGCGAAACGCGGGGCCAAGGTGACGTTCATTAATAAACTCCACAACTGAGTATAGTTCATCAAGTTTGTTTTCGAGCGGCGTTCCCGATAGTACAAGTGCATAGCGCGACTGCAGCGATTTCACCATCCGGCTTGTTTTTGCCGCCCAGTTTTTAATTCTCTGACCTTCATCAAGGATAATAAAATCCCACTTGACTGGTTCAATCCACTTGAGATCTCTCATAACCTGTTCGTAGTTGCATATCGTAAAAAATGAATCGTTATCATACTGTTCCTGTCGTTCTTTAGCGGAACCAAGAATCTGCTGGTATGATTTATCACAAAAACGTCTGATTTCATTGCCCCATTGTGATTTAAGTGATGTCGGACAGACAATCAGTACTTTACGGATATCACAATAATGGGACAAAAACTCTGCGGTTCCGATTGCCTGAATTGTTTTTCCAAGCCCCATGTCATCAGCAAGGACAGCCCGTCCTTTTCCGGCGGCGAAGGCGATTCCGTCAAGCTGATACGGCAGGAGTTCTACTTTGAGAAGTGTTTTTCGCAGCGGGTGAAGGGACGGATTTTTACGGATTTCATCAACGATTGCGGCGATTTTCTGTGTACTCTGTATCTGAGCGATATACTCTTCTGCATCGGGGAAGATTACCGGATCATACCCAAGCATTACCGATTCACTAACCGCATGCATCAATTTGTCAACATTGGCAACCGGTTTGCCGGTAAAGGTTTTAAATAACCGCTCTATGTGCGCTGCAATTTTTTCCGGAACGGCAACACGTAATTCGTGTTCTATGCCATACCTGATATAGATCTCGACATCCTTCAGCACGTGGCCTTTTTTCATCTCTTTTTCTGTAAACTTCCTGCTGACACTATCAATAACTTTCATAATGTGTTTACAGGTACCGAGAGTGTTTTTTCTGAAATCGGGGCAGGAGCAGAACGATTGTCCATACCCGATGCCGCGCAGATCCACTCTGTAGGTCTTGCCGGATTCTACGCTTTTGACAGTGTATTCTGTCCAGGGCGTACCAGCCAATCGAGAGGTAATTGTCATGCGCTCACTGATTGAACGTTCTTTACGCCGTGCAATCTCCCGCATCACGAGTTCATCATCGGTTAATTCTGCAGTAACGACCTCCTCTGACGGAGGTTTTGCGAGAGCAAGCGGGGTTTTATTATCAAGGATCAGTGCCAGTGCCGCCGCTTTATGTTCACAGGAGTCGGTGCATTCGCTGCACAGCAGCCGTATCTTATATTCAGCCCGGTCATCATCGATTATAGAAACAAGTATTGTATTGTCAATTGTTACTCTCACGAGATTAAGTGCGACTTCGACGGATTCGAGGGGGATATTAAAACGGGCGCTCTGCATCAGTAGTTTTTTTCCATTTTTTCCAAGTAGCGACGCAGCTTTTTCATACGATAGACGTGATAAACGGTCACGAAGAGTTTGCATGATTAAGTATCCTTGAGCTGGTTCAATAGAGGTCCCCGTTGAAATTGCTTAGGGACATTTTTTAGAAAATCGTTTTAAATATAGATTGCTGATCGCGGGAGGATGTGATTTTTTAATAGCGAATTGTTTGGTGGTATGTTGTTTTTTTCAAAATCAGGAAGGACGCTCCCCCTCTACCGCTTGCGGAGAGGGGGTTGGGGGGTGAGGCCATCTTTCAAAAATCTTGATGGTTCAAGACGAAATAAACGGTTGTACATTTCCTTGTTCTTTACAGACAGCAAATACAAAAACCGTTGTGCACGGGTGACCGCCACATAATACAGCCGTAGTTCCTCATCCCAGTCACAATCAATTGAAGTGCGTTTTTTATAAAGACTTCTAATAAAGTCGATCCAGCTCCTGACTGGTTTCGCGTGAGGTAACCTGTATGATGGAAATATGCTTTCTTCAAGATCTGTTAAAAACACTACCGGAAATTCAAGGCCCTTACTTTTATGCACGGTAAGAACACCAATTCCTGATAATTCGATGAATTTCTGAGCAATCAGTTCCATAACCGTTGCTACTGATTCATTGGTCCTGCACAGTACAACCATTTTGTCTATTGGTATTCCTGTTTCTGCCAAAAGCTTTTTCGCTGTTTTTTCAATCCACGCAATTTGCAAATCAGTAGTATCAAACATTTTCTTTTGCGGCTTGTTAGAAAAAGGAATGCCCTTGTTTCCCGGTACGAGTACTTTTCGATACACAGCATCCTTATGCCTGAAAATCTTATTCGCATAGTCAAGAATCGCTCTGGAACTGCGATAGTTAATTTGAAGTTTGACAATCTGTGCTCCGGGAAACACCGATGTAAATTCAAGCGTTGGCCGGATATCTGCACCCCGAAAGCCATAGATCGCCTGATCATCATCCCCGACAGCGAATAACTTTATTGTGTCTCCCAAAAGAAGTTTCAGGATCTCAATCTGCAATGGATTTGTATCCTGAAATTCATCGACAAGAATCGCCCGAAATGCGGCCCTGTAATGATTTAGGATTGAACCGTTTCCCCGGAACAGTTCCAGACAGCCACTTAACATATCAGAAAAATCCCAGAGACTTTCTGATTTTTTTTCTTCTGCAAACCGTTCATATATACTTTTAAGATACGCATATTTCTCAGGTGTGATTCCTTTTATGCATTCAGGAAATACTTCAAATTTAGCAAGAAGATTATCCAATGACACAATGTCAAGATTATACAACCGCCGTTGTTGTTTTGTTGTTACATTTGCAAGCATCTGCCAGCGGTCTGGTCCCTCCAGCAAACGTGGAAATGTGTCAAAGCCGATCCGCTTAAAATTCTGCTTTCCATCAATGGTATCAAGCAGGATCGATCGGGCGAAACTATGAAACGTGTGTATTAATGGTACCCCGGTATCACTTTTGATTCCAGCTCGTACACGCAGTGCCATTTCGTCAGCAGCTTTACGGGTGAAGGTGAGAGCACAAAGCGAAGATGTTTCAAAACCGTTTTCAACAAGGTAACTGATACGACGCGTAAGCACCGTAGTTTTACCACAACCCGCACCGGCAAGAACAAGAATGTGATGATGATAATCTGCTGTGACAGCCGCCACCTGCTCATCATTCAGTTCATCAGGCAGCAACTGTATTCGGGGACTTACTGAAGTTCCCATTTTTTGTAGGTTTTTCCACTTTTGTCAGTCTCAAAGTCGCGTTCAACGATTTCACGTTTTTCCGAAATGACAACAAGATCTTTGCGTTCTTTAAATGGCTGACGATTAAAAATAAAACGACTCTGATATTTCCCGTCTATTGTAAACACAAGGATTTCTGCCCATTTATCAAGATCAACCCTGATAAATACCTCTTTTGTCGCTGTAACCTCCACTACCCTGGCTGTCATGATGACATCACCGAAACCATAATACAATTTCGCAATCTCCCCCTTTTTATCCTGGTTGATAGCGATAGCATAGGGGCACCATGCCGTTGATTGTTTAGCAATGGAGTCCTGAATTATCTGTACTGTCGAGTCCAGTGAACTCTGTACTCTGTTAAGCTTTGTTTTCAGATTCTCATCTGTATATCGATGAACCGTTACAAAAAAGCCTTTACGTGCAGTTTGCTCGTTGTCAAGGACATTGAGTTCTTTACCATCTGTCAAAATGACCTCCGGCCTTACCCCTCTATGCGCCATTGCATTGCACTCAAGTTTTATCGGCTCAAACTCCATACCACTTTCAAGAGCAAATTTCTCTTCGAGATTGTTTTTTGTCACCACCGGAACATAATGCACATGCTTTCGCTGGTACACATCAATTTTTTTCCACTCATAATTGAGTATCCCATAATAGAGATAACCTCGTCTGTCAATGGCTGGAACAAACACATGACGTCCGGCCATTCGCACGGTGTAGTTGGTATTACTCTCTTTTTTGTGCTCGAGAACAGCAGACGTTATCTCCTGCTTAAGCAGCTTATCACTTGACAAAACATTACCCGCCTGATCACACAGAACCATCACCTGATAGTACTCATCAGAGGTATTACCCATTGAGCTATACAAACCATAATAAAACCATCGTCCATCCGACTGAAATACACCAAGAGGCTCGATAAGGTGACGTTTTACCGGGCATGGCTGATCCGCTTTAATTCCTGGAAAAAAAGACGTATAGGCCCGATCATTAACCACAATCATTGGTGATGAAAATGAGTACATTTTATCCGTTGTCCACCAGCGCAGACCACCTGCCAGCGATGTATATCCTATAAGATGCTGCTGTAGAAATGACTTTGTACCCATAACATCAACAACACTGTTGCTGGCGATGTTGAATAGTTGCTGCCGATGAATTTCTGAAAGAAACGGATACTTTTCAACATCCATTTTTTTAAAATCATTCTTGAAAAGCCGTTTCTGGAAGATCTCCGGCTGTGCGTCAGGTACAAGCCTATAATAGAGAATAGTTGTACTGTCCAGTGGCGATGCAAGTACCATCGGGGCATCTTTTTCTTTTGCATTGTTCTTAAAGAGCGAGTGTTGATCAAGAAGTTTTCCGTCTCTTCCAAATAACAGATACCCGAACTTTGAATAAAAAAGTAGTGACCCTTTTTCCATAAGTACCGGCCCTGCAAGATTTAACTGCACCCGGTCATCCCACCTGCAACCATAGACTGTATTTGTATCATCAGTAAGTTTGATCTGGAAAAGAAGAGAATCGCTCTCATCCTGACTATACACCGAAAATATTGATACTAAAGCGGTTAAGAGAATCAACCCAATGACATTTCTGCAAAAAAACATTAACATTCTCCAATCATTACATGTACGTTATCATAGTTTCATAAAATTACATCGTTGTCAAATCCCAAAACCACATAGATCTGCATTCTGAACCATTTATCTGTTGATCAAAGAGTGGCCTCACCCCCCGGCCCCCTCTCCGCAAGCGGTAGAGGGGGGAGAGCAATATTGTTCACTTAGCATTAACAAAATATGACACTACCCCTAATTCTCCCGCAGGGGGAGGTATCATATTGATTATAAAACAATAACACCTCCCTCTACGGGAGATGCATCGGAATGGTTGGAGAACCAGAAGGATTGGTAGCCTTGAGCCTGAGAGTGGTCTCTTGACGCATAAATAATACAGAATTCCTTTTCCACTCCCCCTCTACCGCTTGCGGAGAGGGGGCCGGGGGGTGAGGCCCAGGGTGGTCTTTTTTTCGCTGTAACATAAACTTGCACCTTGTCACTGCAATTACAAACATGATATACTACAACATATATATTGTTTTTACAGAATCCGGAGGACCGTATGACAAAAGCTGTCAACAGAAGACCAATCGGGAACTTTTTCATCAAGAAGTCACTTCAGCTGCGCATGATCAAGAATATTCTTCTTTCTGCATTAATTTCCACAATAGTCGCATCATCAACGCTGTTTCTTGTTTACTTCTGGAGGTTTAAAACTACAGTTGTGTATCAACTTGATAAAGTAACTCAGGATCTGACCAGAGAAAACATCCTTTACATTATTCTACCCGCACTTATCATCAGTGCTCTTATAAGCCTGCTGCTCTCATTTGGTATCGGTTTGTATTCTTCACGTAAATATGCTGTTCCTATTTATAAAATAGAGAAATGGCTTTCACTGCTGCGTCAGGGTAAACTTGGTGCGACACTGCAGTTCAGGGAAAAAGAGGAGATGAAAGATTTATCGGACAAATGCAACAGCCTTGGGGTTGAATTGCAGAAGACCTTTCATGAGATCCGTGCCAAGGTACAGCATATGAAAGATCAGAATATCGCTCCTGAAATCGCCACAGATATTGACAAAATTATAAACAGAATGGAATTTGAATCAGATCCGTTTAAAGTAAGTACGTCAATGTTTTCGGTGGAGAGGACGGAGAAGGAAGGTTGAGAAGGAAGGGAGGAAGAAAAGAAGGTTAAGATTGAGATTAAGGTTGAGGGGTGCAATTCAATAACCTGACATTGAAATAGTATAACTGAGCCTGAAATGTTGAGTGTCTACAACCTCTTTGTAACCATTATGATTTTTTTCTCATTTGTCGATCGGATTTCCAGTTGAAATCGAAGCCAAATTGAAAAAAACACCCATTGTATGTTGACTTCACTATCGATGTTTCCGGAACATAGTTCTTTATTTGTAATGCCAGCTGATACCCCACGCCCAATCGTATATCTGATGAAAATCTGTTTTGGCGATTCGGATCTATAGTAAAAATTGTACCGCAATTCAAATGCAATCCATCAACCCTGAAGTGATCTTCAAGATCATGTTCCCTGTCAATCAATCGAAAGAATGATGGCTGAAAAACAAGTTCCATATCCCCATTATAACCATGATCAATTGTCGAAACAATGATTCCGGCGTTTGCAGATTTACATTTATCCAATATCCCGCTCGATAATTTTCCACCTGAAAAAACAGCAACCGCCATATTTCTGAATAATCCCTTATTGCCACGTTCAGCTATGAATATTTTAATATTTGCAGAAGCTCCAATTATACGCGGATAAAAAGAAGCTGTCAGTTCAACCCTGTCTTTAATTCCAAATGCAGTATAATATGGACTAACATCTTCAATATTTTGTCCACCGGTAACATTGAATCCTGTTTTAACAGCGGAATTTACATGTGCAGACTGGATCATCGGGGCTGGTGAGCAACCAATTGACATCACTATTACTGCAGTGATAATGATTACAAGCAACAAACCAATATTTTTTTTATTCAAATTATGTCCAAAACAGGTGTAACTTTTTGATAGCATTCTTTCTTTTTCTACCTCTGTGTTCTCTGTGTCCTCTGTTGTTAATTCCTGTTTTGTTATTAAATAAAAGGAATTTTACCACAGTAAACAGTGAGAATGGAAAATACTATAAAGTGGAGCTTGTGAGGGGAAATTTGTGTAGTGATTCTTTATGGATTATTATCTGGTATACAGCAAATATATCGTCACTACGGGACTTGAATTGTTTTTTTGTTATGCATTCTATAAATATTAAATTCCGATGGGATCAGGAAATATTTATGTGTATATATTGCTTTTTAAAGAATATCTATTGACATATAGAACATATCTACATGTGATCAGCTACTAATGAGATAACTGTACTGGTTGATTTAATTATTCTTTTTGTCCCGGCGGGACAGCATATTTATAGGAAATTAACTATAAAAGATACTATTTGTCCTGTAGGGACATTATATACACTGCCGTTACTTACTATCATGTAAACATCCCCAGTACATCATCTTTTGTCAATTGTTTAAAAAATGTTTTTTCGGTATGAATGATACTGTGCATGAGATGTTGTTTACGCTGCTGCATCTCAAGGACACGCTCCTCAATGGAATCTTTTGTTATCATCTTGTAAACAAACACCGTACGGGTCTGACCAATTCTGTAAGCACGGTCCGACGCCTGGTTTTCTGCACTCGGATTCCACCAGGGATCCATGTGAATTACATAATCCGCAGCAGTCAGGTTAAGCCCCGTCCCCCCTGCCTTGAGGGAAATAAAAAACACAGGGGCACCATTCTCTTTCTGAAACCTGTCAACAACCTTCTGACGATCAGGTGTTGACCCCGTAAGTATTTCGCTATGTATTCCCTTTTCGGCAATCCGCTGTTTCATAATTTCAAGTGCTTTTACAAACTGTGAAAACACAAGTATCCGGTGTCCTTCGGAGGTAACATCGATAATACTTTCTTCAATCAACCGGAACTTACCGCTATCACCGGTAAATGATACGTCCATCATCTGAGGATGACAGCAGATCTGACGCAGTCGCAGCATACCCTCAAGAATCTGAAACCTTGTGCGATCACTCCCCTCTTTCTCAAAGGAGTCTTCAATTTTCCCCCGGTACATCTCGCGGGTGATATCGTAAATCATTTTCTGCTTCGGCAGCATCTCCGCATACATAACGATCTCATTTTTCGGTGGAAGCTCCTTCGCCACCTGCTGTTTTGTTCGCCGCAGTATATAAGGAAAGAGCAGTCGCCGTAAAACATCTGCGGCCTGATCGTTCATCTCTTTTTCAATCGGCTTAATAAAATTAGTAGCAAAATTCCTGAACGATCCAAGCATTCCTGGATTGATAAACGAGAACATGCTCCAGAGCTCCGAAAGATTATTCTCAATCGGTGTTCCGCTTAGTGCAAGCCGGTATGTAGACCGTAACTGACGCAGTGCCTGACTTATGTGCGCTGATGGATTCTTGATCACTTGCGCTTCGTCAAGAATGATATAATGAAAATTGATTTTTGATAACATTTCGACATCACGCAGCACGGTTCCATAGGAAGTCAGTACGACATCCGCCATATCCATGATATCTTTATATTTCGAACGCGCGTTCCCATGATAACAAAGCACCTGTAGTGACGGAGCAAACTTCTCTGCTTCGCGCTGCCAGTTGAACAGAAGTGATGTCGGTACGATCACAAGTGACGGATGCGGTTCGCTGCTCTCTTTTTCTTTTTGTAACAGAGCAAGCGTCTGTACTGTTTTTCCAAGTCCCATGTCATCAGCAAGGCATCCGCCGAATTTGAACTTTTTCAGAAAGTAGAACCATTCATACCCGGCCAGCTGATAGGGACGCATTGACGCATGAAATGTTTGCGGCGGATTGTACTTCTCAACACCTTTAAATGTTGCAAACAGATCCTTTTTGGAAAGGAATTCATTGTCAGACGTTCTGACATCAGCCATATCGTAAAGCATACCGGCAAGTGCAACATGCGATTCACGTATTGACAAAGTCTTTGCATTGTCATCTGTTTCAAAAGCTGCAAACAGTCCTGCGAATTTCTCGATCCACTCCTGAGGAAGCAAACCGCTTGATCCATCAGTGAGCAGCACAAATTTACTTCCATGGCGAATAGCGTGGATCAGTGATGCCAGCGTTGCCGAGATACCATCAAAAGAGACTTCAACATTGCATTCAAACAGTGTATTTTCTGTTTTTATTGCAACACTGAGTTTAGGTGTACATTTACGGGCATTGGTGTTTTTCAGTTTTTCCTGTCCGTAAATCTCATATCCTTCAGCAGCAAGGCGTGGGAGCTCATGAAGTGTCCAGATCCGAGGATCATCTGAGGGGGTAAAGAAACCTGTCTGATACTGTACCAGCTCAAACTCAACCATCTTCGCAACAATTGACATTTCGCGAACACGTGAACGATGCACTTTACAAAAAGTGTTATTTTCACCTGCGATTATCTTGTACTGTTTGTTATCACTCTGAAGAAATTCGGTTTTACCATTATTATATGCAAAACGCAGCTC
Source organism: Fibrobacter sp. (assembly GCA_012513915.1). Taxonomy (GTDB): domain Bacteria; phylum Fibrobacterota; class Chitinivibrionia; order Chitinivibrionales; family Chitinispirillaceae; genus JAAZBG01. The sequence goes on along the minus strand of JAAZBG010000028.1, from coordinate 5,960 downwards.
AACAAGGAGCATCAGTTCTGTTTCGGAAAGATAGATCCGCACCACCGGCTTTGATGCCGGAATCTCTGCAAGCGCTATCGATGATTCATCAATATCACTATCAGCCTCGCTATCGATATCCACGTGCTGTAATAATGTATCAAAAAGATCATTACTTTTATCGGGTATTGCAATTGAATCGGGCTGGATTCGGGGTTGAACCGGTTGTGCCACGGTTGAAACGACAGCAGGTATGTTAACCGGGGTTAGTACTGGGGCAGAAAGTTCAGGTGTTGATGTATCCATGAGAAGGTCATCCCAATTGATCCCCACCTGTATCGCCTGATGATCATTCGCAGCGAGCATTACAGCCACCGCGTGTTCACAGGCGCCGCCATAGGCGAATCCGCAATCACATCCAAAACTCAGATCCGCATCAGCACGGTTAATTGCAACCCGGTACTGACGATCACCCTTGACAATCGCAATGATGTCATTACCGATAAAATGCAGATTGGAAACACGCCCGCGCATAAAGCTTTTCCGGCCGTTTTCAATAACCGCAGCAAAAGAGTATCGTTTTAAATCGTCTTCAGTAAAAATCGCCACAAAAATCGTACTTCATTCCGCTGTTTATGTGCGGAAATCATTTAACGTTATCAATTCACGCCCCCTAAATCCCCCGCAGGGGGACTTGTAAGATATAGATTTTCATGAAGTCCCCCTGCGGGGGATTTAGGGGGCGTGCGTTATTATACGTTTGATAGTATACATTCTGGATAGAAGAGATGGGGTAAAGAAGTGATACATCGGGTTTCTTTAATAAAGATACGATAAAGATACAGATCACGTTTCAGCAGCACCACGATGTATTTTTCACTTGTGACGGAAGATCGGGCAGTCGCTGTGATATGCCGGGGAGACCTGACATTTTTGCAGAGGAAAGTCCGGGCACCGCAGGACAGGATACCTCCTGCTGAGGGAGGGGCCCGTAAGGGTACGGAAAGTGCCACAGAGAACAGACCGCTCTGCCCCGCATTTTTATGCGGGAACGGGGTGAGCAGTGAAAAGGCGGGGTAAGAGCCCACCGTTCCTTTTAAGGAAGCACGGTAAACCCTATCCGGTGCAAGACCAAGTAGGAGAAAGATTTCCCGGCCGTGAAAGCGTTCCGGGTTGGAGGCTGTCCGTCTCTCATTTCTCGGGTGGGTTGCTCAATGCTTCAGGATCATATCCTGAGGCCAGATAAATGACTGCCTCTTTCATATACTATGAAAAAGACAGAACCCGGCTTACAGATCTTCCGTCACTTTTTTTTTAACCAGCGCATCATTGACACATTGCACATAACATTTGTGTGTTATGTCACATAGCAACAGATAAGGATATTTTTTTATTTTGAGAACACTTGCTATATGTCTGTTTCTGTTATGCATGTCATTACAGGCTTTCACTCAGAGCTCATCAGCAGCCATATCCGGTGATACTTTTACTATACGCGAGATTGTCATTCAGGGTAACAAACGTACCGACACATCAATTGTAAAATATTTTCTCAACATAGACACCGGTATGGTTTATGATTCAACCAAAGTTGCAGCCGCACGTGAACGCTTGAAAAATACTGATATATTCTCAAAGGTTGACATCATTAAACTTGTCAAGGATGATGGTGTTCATTTATATGTGATCCTTATTGAGGGGTTTGCGTACAATCTTTACGATATCGGAGGTGAGTATTACTTACGAAAATACGGTGAGGAGACATTCTGGTGGAGACTTCATCTTGGTGTGGAAGACAAAAATTTTCGCGGTAAAATGGAATCACTTCGTTTACAGGCAAGTATCTGGGACTGGAGATCGGTCAGTGCATACTGGACGAAACCACTGTTTCCGACACCATGGTATTTCAGCACCGGTCTTACCCTTGAAATGGCACCGGGTCAATGGGCAAAAATCGATCAGTCAATTATCTCCGGGCGGATTTCGGTCGGACGAAAGGCGTTTTCACACTCCCGTATATTTTTTGGTCTAATCCCCTACCATGAAAAACGGGAAAAATACACTATATTTAAGGATACTGTCCCTACGGTTGACTCCTTCCGTGTCAGTTCACGTAAAGAGACATCGGTCATCCGGATTGATGAACTTTTCAGCTATCTTGCGACCGGAACCGATTATCGCAACACCCGCTTTGATCCATCAAAGGGGTGGGCATTCTATTCAACATTTCAGACCAATGCCCTGCATCCGGATATGGTTACACCATACTACCAGTTTGTCGGTGATTTCCGGTTTTATCAACCGTTCATTTTCACGAATCACAAATTCGCGACCCGTTTACAATTGCATATGCGCACGAAATATACCGGGGAATACCACGAAATGGGTTATGGTGCAGAAGGTAGTTCGACCAGAGGGTATATCCGCGGCCAACTCCCCCTGAATGCAACAACGCTACGTGCCCGTGATGCCGGTTTTTTCTCTGCTGAGTATAAATTCATGATCTATCATTTCCCGCCTATGGATGTGCCGGTTTTATGGCGATTCAATGATGCGTTCAGGAACCTTGATTATCGCCTTGATGGCGCACTGATTTTTGATTACTGCCGGATTGCGCCATCACTTGAAGACCTTTTGTCAATTGACGGAACTGTTCAATCAGGAATGGGAATCGGGGGGTCACTGCGGGTACTTGTTCCCAGTTTACAGAAAACAGCTGTTATCGATTTTGTGTGGCCATCCGATCCGCGCAGACCCAGGGGTGAAACGAGATTCGTATCAAAACCAACGTGGCATTTATACGTCGACATGGTGTATTAAGAAAGTGACGGGTGACGAGTGACAAGTGTTGAACTGGAACCACATATCTACCGTTAATCAGGTATTTACAGGATGGAACTATGCGATTGGAAGTGTTACTTTCTCACCCAGTTCATTTACCGCAACAAACGTGACATGCGTTGAAAAAACGAGCTCCTCGGATATGGATGTTTGATCAGAAGCAAATACCTCGGTAGCATATGTCACCGATGATGTACCCTGTTTTTGCTTCACCATGGAAAATCTTAAAATTGCTCCGTTGCGAACTCTTTTTCTGAATTGAATGGTATCCATTGCTCTTGTGACCAGAATGTAGCCAGGATAGTCCCTCGCAGCAGCGAGCCAGGTGTATTCATCAATCCATTTTAGTAACTGACCACCAAAAAGAAAACTATGATGATTCAAGTGTTCCGGCCTTACAAAGCAAAAAGCATCCACAAAAATCTCCTTAAAGATTTAAGCCCAATCTGTTACTACAGATCTTTTATAATCCGTTTAAACTCCCAATAGCTGTCTTTACAGAATATATCGTCTGTTCCAGTCGTGCATAACCGGTTGGAACCCCATCGCAACCAGATCAGATTTCATTTTATCAACAGAACGGGTATCGGCGATTTCAAACTGTGCGGTTGACGGCTCCTCGGAATGACTTCCCACAGCGGTCGATACGCCTGCAGACATTTTTGTAACGCCAAGCCGTGCAACTGCGTTTCTGAATTCTTCCGATTCACGGGTTGACACGGTAATACCCGCTGATGGCATAAAAATCCGCATGGCAGTCATCATCTGTACAAACATTGAATCATTGACAGGATGCTCCACATGAAATTCTCCGGCCAGAGGTCTGAGTCTTGGAAACGAAACACTTACCTCCACTGATGGGTATTTCTTTTGAAGATAGAATGCATGCAATGCAGAAAAGAAGGCTTCACTTCTCCACTCGTAAAGTCCAAACAACGCACCAACAGTTACTGATCTCATTCCCTCAACGCACCCCCTCTCTGGCGCATCAAGACGAAACAGATAATCCGCTTTCGGACCACCTTTATGAAGCTTTTCGTACAGTGGTTTATTGTAGGTTTCCTGATAAATTGTCAGCGCATCGGCTCCGCTTGCCACAAGTTCACGATACCCCGAATTGTCAAGAGGATAGATCTCGATTGCGACGGTTGAAAAATATTCTCTGATAATGGACATTGCATTTTTCAAATAATCAAGCGTTGCTGTCGTATTTGATTCGCCTGTCAGAACAAGTATATGCCGGATTCCCTTTTTAGCAATATTCTGCGCCTCAATCCTGATCTCATCAAGACTGAGATGCTTCCTTGATATCTTATGCTGCCGTGCAAATGAACAATAGGGGCAGACATTGGAACAGTGATTGGAAATGTACAGTGGAGTGAACATGAACATTACATTACCAAAATGTTTCTGCGTTTCCAGATGAGCCCTTTGTGCCATTTCTTCAATACATTCCCCGGCTGCATCAGAGAGCAGGGCCAGAAAGTCCATTTCTGTTAAAGATGCTTTATTGAGAATCGACAATACTTTTTCTCTGGTAATTGACTTGCAATAGTTATCAAAGTTAAAGTTTTCGTATTTTTTTATTTCATTTATAATTGACATTTTGTTCCTGCCTGGAAAGAAAGGGCCTCACCCCCCGGCCCCCTCTCCGCAAGCGGTAGAGGGGGAGAGGAAGGAGATACGGTTACTACATTCTTTTTTTATGGTATCTGTTACCAATTCGATTGAACTTGTAACCTCGTTGTTTGTAAACCTTATGCATTTTATATCTTTTTCGTAAATAAAAAACAGAGACCGTATTTCGTCATACTGCTCCTGCCTATTATGGATATCACCATCAATTTCAACAATCAGTTTGCACTCTTTGCAGTAAAAATCTGCAATAAAATGGATCTCTTTTCCTTCATGTGTAAATCTGAATGGTTTTTCTCTGACAAACTTAAAACCTGTCCTGTTGTTTCTAAGCGCCCCCCAGACAATAGTTTCAGCCCCGGTCATATCCTTTCTGAAACTTCGTACCCGCTTAGTAATTTCCAGCATTTTGTATCTCTATAGGCAATAATTGGTCAAGATCTCTTCCCTCCCCCTCTCCGCAAGCGGAGAGGGGGCCGGGGGGTGAGGCTCTCTTCTCTTCCTCAGCTCTTTAAAAATCCAGTCAGTGGTGATGATGCTCTGGCGAGTTTTGATGTACTTCCGGGGCCACTCAGATATGCAAGACGACCTGCTTCAACAGCAAGACGAAACGCCCGTGCCATCTGTACCGGGTTTTCACTTGACGCAATAGCGGTATTTAAAAGTATTGCTGATGCACCCATTTCCATTGCTTCAGTGGCATGTGATGGCAACCCTATTCCTGCATCAACAATAACAGGAATTTCGATCTCAGAGATAAGAATTTCTATCATCTCTTTTGTACGTAAACCACGATTAGTTCCGATTGGTGCCCCAAGTGGCATCACTGCTGCTGCACCGGCGTCAACAAGACGTCTGGCAGTTCCCAGATCAGGGTTCATATACGGTAGAACTACAAACCCATCTTTTGCAAGAATCTCCGTTGCTTTCAATGTCTCAAAATTATCAGGAAGTAAAAATTTCTGATCCTTGATTACCTCTATTTTGATCCAGTTTCCAATACCCAGTTCCCGTGATAACCGTGCGATACGAACTGCTTCCTCAGCGGTCCTTGCACCACTGGTGTTTGGAAGCAGTATTTTATTCTCCGGTATATAATTCACAACTGATTCTTCCGGTCTGTCAAAATCAATTCTGCGCAGCGCCACGGTGATAATATCACACTCAGCGGCATCAAGCACATCTTTTATAATTCTGTCATCACTGTATTTTCCACTGCCTGTTATTAATCGTGACCGAATTGATTTTCCAGCGATTTCCAGCTCGTCATTCATCTTTTCAACCTCCACCAACAAACCGCAGGATCTCCACTTTGTCATTATCGTGAAGCAGGCTGGAATCAAACGCATCACGCTTGACTATTTGCAAATTTACTTCTACAACGACTTTCGCAGGATCAAGCACATTACTTCTGAGCAAATCGCCAACAGTGATGTGATCTGCGACCTGTTTATTTTCACCATTTACTTGAATAATCATCGCATTGTTACCCTGTCATTTATCCT
>JAAZBG010000027.1 GCA_012513915.1 Fibrobacter sp. | reverse complement strand
CCAGTTTTCTGGTCGTGCTGGCCGTACCGGACTGAGGATGAGGCTCGGGTTGAATTGAGACGTCGAAAGGAATTGAAACCTATATATGCCAGTGAATGCTCAAAGTGCAGTTCCTGCCAATATAAAAATTCCGTAACATCAAAAACGGTATACTGTTCCAAGCTTGGACTACAGATTTTCAGTAATGATTTTTCTAGCCCTCCGCCAAAAAATGTAATTTCCCATTTACGTATCGCAGGGTACCTGACTGCTACTAAACCAGAATACACCTGGGATGATGTCAGGGCTGCTATCATTTTTCCTCAGAAAGATAATGACATTCGATCATATTATCAGTATGTTCCACAAAAACAAGTTTTGCCTGGAGCACAATATCGTAAGAGTCTCCTTACGCTTAACAAATTAAGAAACGATGCAAGTATTCGACAAAATAAAGAAAAATGGGATTCGTTTGTTTTGTCAACCTGCAATCCCTTAATCATTAAAATTCAGGAATCCTTTTTGAAAAATAGACAGAATGATTCGGTTGTTAATGATTACATCAAAAAAATTATTATCCCCAATAATCACGAGATAGATTGTAAACAGATTATAAAATCGTTAAACGATGATGTTCTGTTGTGGGCGGGTATTCACATCTATTTACCAGCATATCAAAAATGTGATTGTGCAAATCAATTTTTACAACGGAATCATCTGCGTATTCCCTTTGCAATTTGTCGTAATGAATGTTCATATTGTATAGACAATAAATCGGGATTTTGTAAACGCCTGGAGTGTAAACTTATTGGCTATAAAGAGGATGTTCCTGAAACCGATCGTATACATGCGATTGAAATTATTGGGAATAACCATGGTATCGATCGTCAAATCATCGATTACTGTAAATCACTTGAACGGTCAGACACACTTTCTGGATTGACAAAACTACGTCATATTTTAGGTTCGCCACAGAGTGTCTCTGTATATACCGGAGCTGGTTTACAGGATTTAGATATTCTTCCGAATCAAAAGATAAGCGATGACAAAGCGATTGAATGGGTTGAGAAGAAAATTCAAAACAACTGTTCGATTTTACGAATTGAAGCTGCAATCAAACAGTTATATGGTTTAAAAAAAGGACGATCAATTATTCAGAATGTAATTTTTGCATTAAAAACAATGCCATCTGATCACAATGAATTGTGCCTATCCGACTATCAGATTGATTCCTCAAAAAACCTTAACAAGCTTAACAAATGCATCACCTGTTCATATGCGACAAGTTTGTATTGCAAAAAGTACAACCAAAAATTCGCTCTGACGTTTAATACAATTCCATCAGAGGTAAATGAGATACTTTCCGTATTCAATAGTACTCCGCTTGAAGTTAAACTTGACACAGTACAAAAGAGTAATACACTCGAAATAGAAATTGATAATCCGGGAGACGCGATCTCTATTGATGTTCGGGTTGAGAACAGTATTGATGATGCAAAATTATGGCATGAAACACAATTGCAAAAGATGGAGGTAGAGATACCAGCAGCAGTTGAATTTGAGAACCAACTGGATATTGAAATTGGTGAAACGGGAGATGGAATGGTTCTAGACGATTCAATGTTATAATATTTTTAAAGCCAATGTTTAAAGTGAGCCATTGTAGAATTTGTTGAGCGAGAAAAAAAATTGACAATAGTTGATCAGAATGGTTCGGTTGTTTCTTTTTAAGAACTGCAACTTAAAGTGTAAAGGGTTTTGAGTTTCGATCATTTGTGGTTATGACATACGCGGGCGAGAGATAATCTTAGTAACTGGAATTGAGCCCGCGTCCGAATTTTTAGATGATTTGCGGCAGTGAGAAAACCTATACTGAAACAATTATAGAAGTATCCTGTTTTTCAAAATTTAATAATTCTATCTAACTTGTTGAAATTGATTAAGATGGTAGGTGACAAAAAACGAGTTGAATCCTGTATTTCAGGAGAATAATGGAATTACCCGGTCTCCAAATGGTATCAACGCTTACCAGACCCAATAATCGCAGATGTCCTTTGTGATCGTTTGATCCATAAGTCATATACATTTGAAGTCGGGGGAAATTCTATGAGAAAAAAAGATAAAAAATCAACCAGAAAAACGAAAGCGTAATGTATTTTTATCTTTAACTATATGTAAATAATAAAAACTGCTCTTTGTAAACATTTATCGATCATACTTCGTGGGATTGACCGGTCAAGGTTCTGGAATCGCACAACCAAATAAACCTTCTAGTGTGGCCGGGAAACGTTACCAAACTCTTTACATATTGAACACAAATATAGAATACTACTTTTAAAAGTAGTATTCTATATTTGTAAGTATCACATCAAGTAATCTGTTCATTACTTACTTGATGTAATCATAAAGTCAATATATATTTATGCACATCGTCCGTAGCTTTTTTTAATACACATATTTGATACAGATAGGCTTCCTAAAATTCTAAAATATTCATTTTTACGAGCAATTTCTTCAATTGAAGGATTTTTGTTTTGTTCAAGTTTTTTAATTTCTTTTTCGAAAAACGAAATATTATCATCTAAAGTTTTATCATTTAAAAAATTATAACGCTGAATGATCGCATTATAATATCGGAGAAGAGTGAGCTTGGTATGCCCATTTCCAAAAGCAATTTCCTCTAAATCCATACCCATTGCCATTCCTCTGACTATACTCATGCTGACATGGTAATGCCTCAGATCATACGGAGCCAATTCTGCCATTATTGCGTTTTTGTCTATAAAATATCGCCAAGCCAGGTAAAAACCAGCATAGGTTAAACGTAGCGATTCTTTTCGGTTAGTCTTTATTCCTCTACGCATATCTTGTTTTATAAAAAATGCCGCCTCATCTGTTATACCGAGTTTTTTAAGTTGAATTTTTCTCAATTTTTTATACTCTGCAAACATTGCTGCATTTTCTTCATTATGTATTATGAGTTTCCGCTGTCCTCCTTTTCGTGTAATTATTACCCGCCTACCATCTTCACTTACATCATCATCATTAATCGATAGAATCTCTTCTGCGGGCCGTTCTCCATCTATCAAGGAACAAACTAAAAACATAATTCGATTTCTACAGTCAATAAATTTATTTTTACTGTATCTCGCAGTTGCAATAAGTTCGATTTGTTCCTCTGTAGGGATTTTAGGCTCGATCGGGAAAATAATTTTTTGTTTTAAGATAGAAAGTATTTCAGGATCTGGCCAGATATTTAAATTATCAATGCCATAAATTAAAGCTCGAGAAAGAGAACTTTTGACTTTTGTAGAATAATTTGTTATGCCCATTGATTTCTCTAATAATTTTCTGATTTTAAATGCTACGTCAATATTTATTTGGTCTGTATACTCTACATCAATAGATTTGAAATGATCGAGAAGTGTCACTCCATAGTGTCTACCTAATAAGTCCTGTTTCCTAGATTCAGCGGTTGTATCCTTTACTTTTTCATATAAAGTGATGTGTTGAAAAAATCTTTTAAATAACTCTGATAGTTTTATTCGATTGATATTCACTACACCATAATATGCTTGACATGCAATAATTGGATTTATTTTCCTTTTATGCCGATTTGAATTTGGATGATCATTATGATTCATAATTTTTACACCAACAGCCTGACAATCAGCTTTCAAATGTGTTTCTTGATATAGTTTATTCTGACTAGTTCCCATAAGTAAATCCTTTCAATACAAATAAATAGTATATTACAGGAAACCGGTTCCCAAAAAATATGGCGCGCTAAGTAACAAGATACTCATGTGACAATTTTTTTTAACATACAACTTTTAAAAAAAATTAATTTTTATAAGCTACTGATATATAATAATTTGGACGTATATATTTTTGTGGCAAATTGTTATTAGTAAATATGTTGTGATGTGGAGAATAAAAAAACTATGCCATTTAGTGGCGTAAAAGGTAAAAAATGAAGGTCGCACTTCCTGAGAATGTATTAAAAGATGTTGAGGAGTTTATTGCACACATGAAAAAAATAGATGATAATGAAATCCACAGTATCGCACAATCAATCCAGGTTAAACGTTTTGATATAACAGACGATTTGAACCGGGTGGAAATGATATATCGTTTGTAATGTCTGGTTCATCTTAATGCGTAGTATTTCGTTGCACTGTATGGGGTGCGCTTTAAAAAAAAAGTTTGTTTCTGATATGTAAACAAATGATCCGACATTTTTATTTGTAAAGAATTTAAATGGTTGGATTACCGAAAAGAGTAGGGCATTTAAGGAAATACTGGCTGTGTTAAAACAGGCATTATGAATTGTTTTTTATCTATGAAATAGCATTGTATGGAGAAAGTATGTCCAACTCCAAATAAAAAGTGATTTGATGAATTATTTTCAATTGGATCCTAGAAATTATCGGGCTAGGTTGAATTGTCCTCTACCTACATAAGTATAGAAGGTTATCAAATTAAACTGGTTATTCTAACAGTCTAAGAGCACGATTCTTTCTTTTGGGGAGACGTGTATAAAAAAGAAATAGCTTGAGCCAGTCCCCTTATTAATCAGAAATATTACTCATTAAAAAAATCCATAGCTTTACAAAAAGTGTATAACAAGTGAAACGTAATTTATATCAGCATGTTACGTGGTTTTCATTGGAACGAATAAGTATTAAATAGATTATTGTAACTATTAATATTATCCAGATAAAATGAATAGATTATTATAAGGAGCAAAGGTGAACAAAGCAAAGTTCATTACGTACCGGTACATGAGACCTTGGATGTTAACATTTTTCGTAGTTTAAAGAAACTACTGGTTCAGTAAGTGGAGTACGACGGCAACTGGGAGCTCTACAGCTCCTATTGCTTTAATATGGAATGGTTGTATATGGATTTAAATATCCATGCCAAAATCCTTAAAAAAAGAGGCATCTGGATATATATCGGTAGATTTGTTCGACCCTTCAGGTGGGAGAATTTCTGATGATAGATTTTTTTCAACTTGTTCGCCACCTTTTATCATTAGATACGCATTTTTCATACTTTTTTTCCAATAGTGTTGTTGAGCTATTGCGAAGCTATGTCCAAACTGGCCACTAAGCGTAAATTCTGGATGTTGCACAGGTAAATATTCTGCCTTTTCATATTCTCTTGAAACAGCTGATCTTCGACAACCCTGAGGATTTAAAGTATCAAGATTCCATAAGCAGCCACGTAACTGTAGTTCCTGTTTTATTCGCCTCACAACAGCTTGAACACCCGATTTTGAAATAACATAGCTACCATTTCGAGGAATCATGCAAAGAAACAAGTGATCGTTTTTGATTTTTTTCCCATATTTAAATGCAGCTCTCTGGACCATATATTCCCGAAGTGCTTTTAGTGAAACCTCATCAAGCATAACTTGGCGGTGTTGCAGTCGTTTTCCATATATGTCAAGATAGCATAAATCCTTGTAGGGGTGTATATGAGATTCTTTAATCCGTGGAAATTCTAATGGGCGCAAACCATGACGTATAAAAAAACAATTTATAAGGTGATTTCTTGTAACCATAAACGGATTTGTACCCCATTCGTTCCCAAGTATTTCATTTTGCACCTCAGCTGGAATGGTTTTTATCTCATGTGGTTTAACTATTTTGGGTAGATGATAATTTTTTAAGAGATCTTTCCCAATCCATTCTAATCTTTGACAGCAAGATAAGAACTGTTTTACAGCAGTTATGTATGAACGCACCGTATGTACTTCTAAAAAATTAAGCAAAAAATCCTTATATTCTTCAAGCTGCTGTTTTGAAATTTGAGATAATCTCTCAACTGAAGAAGAATTTAAATAAACTTTGAAAGAATATTTCGGATCATCAATTAAACAACGTTTGTATTTTTTAATAGTAAGTGAACTGTGAAGCGAGTTTTTGTAGCCCGGAAGCGATTCAATAAAATAATGTATAGCATCATTAATTGATTTATCATTTGTAGTGATACTTTCTAATAGTTTTTCAATATCTTTATCAATATTCATGTTGTTAGCTCCGAAAAGTTTGTTTAGATTTTTTCTGAAATTCAATCATTGATTCAATCGGTTTCTTATCCGGTCGTGTTTGAAGTTTCAACATTCTAACCAGTTTATACAAGTTCTGGTATTTCAAGTCCAACAGGGCAGCGAGTTCTCTCAGAGTGTACTCCGTCGTGTCTATTTGTTTCAGCAGATCGATAATCCGGTTGTGACGATTTTCCATGTGTAATTTTTTTCGGATATTTATCACTGTAAGCCGTGTAACATTTAAGTCTCTGGCAAAATCCGTATCACTCGCGGTATACATCGGATGCTTTGGATTTTTAAAAACTGTCTGGAGATAATGACGTGCCAATACCCCGCGATTTTTTCTGTTCTTGTCTATATTTCTCTGCATGATTGTCTCTCTTTGATAATGTTAATTAACTTATGATTTATTTCGACCATTGCCTGCGTATCCAGCTTGTACTAGGAGCGAAGACTTGGTTTCACCTCACAACACTTGTTTTCAAACATAGTGCCTACTATATATCTATCAAAAGCAAAGATGCTTCATCTCCCCGTTGAACCGAAAGTGATTTATAAGACAATTCCGGGCACAGAACGGGGAGCACAGCATTGATCGATGCACTTCCTATAACTTAAATGTTTTCCTGTAACCGTAGTTGCACTATGAGTCTAACCAGTGCATCAGGATGATCAATCAATAACGGTAATGCCGCCAACGGTGAAATCACTGATTTAGAAATAGGTTCTGGTAGACAAATCAATAGTCTTATTGCATTTAGTATCGCATCGGTTTGCATATTTATCGGCTTTCCGAATTTGTCAGAAAGTGCTTTGTAAAAAATCAAACCGCGTCCGGAATTAAATACTGGAGCTGATGAATATTTGCTCATTTTTTTCTCCTTTCCATCGTTAATGACAGTTTGCCCGCTGGAATGTTTTACAAAACTAATTGTAAACGAATTTATTAAATTTTCTCTTGTAAACGGAGCTTCACTATCAGCTTTACCAACTCATTTTCGTGATTAATTAATAACGGTAAAGCAATCATTGGTGTCAGTATCGCATTTATGACATCTTCAGATAAAAACGTGAGTAGATTTACTACGCTTAAAATGCCAACAGTTTCCATGTCTTTTGGTTTTCCGATTGCCATTGACAGGGCTTTATAAAAATCCTTTCCGACTTCTGAGTTGTATTTTGGAAGTGAATTATACTTATCCATTTTTCTTATCCCTCCTTGATTTGGTAGGTACATAGCCGCCACTCGCAACCCATATCTGGTTGATTTTACGTTCAAGATCGAAGTCCCGCTCTGTTCTATTTTTTAATCGTTGCATTACATCCTCGTAAATGAGCGTTTGAATTCGTCCGGGAAAAGATTTATCAATAGGCAATTGGTTTGGAAATTCATGTAGCATCGTGTAAATAAAAGTTAACTGGTTTGGTAAAATTCTTGCAATTTCCAGAATTGATTGATCCGCACTATCGAACCACGCATCTGATGCAAATGGTATTGTCTTGACCTCATATTCCCTAAAACGAATATTTGATTCTAAAATATCAAAAATATCCAATTCTTTTTCTTTCATATTATCTTCCTTTTTGTTAAAGAATGTTATCATCTCGTTCAATTATATCAGACCATTTTAAACTTGAAAAAAACGAGCCCAGAACCGCCGTATACTGCGCATCTTTGTGGTTATATACTTTGGTTATATGGTCTTTCTGATAAAATGCTGTTTGATCAACAATACGCTTTTCGTTTATTTTTTTAAGAATTCGAATTGATTTTGCATTGTTGTCAACAAGCACCATGTCAATTGAATCGAATTTACCTCCTTTATCTTTTAGGGACGCGATTGAATAGTGTATGCTGCTTTGGGAGGGATCATCCGGTAAGCGAACTTTGATTACTAATGAACCTGATTCATCGTAAAAATTTCGGGCAATTCCATCAAAAACTAATTCGAGCTGCACATGTTCAAATTCTTCAGAGGATATTTGAGTATTAAGCTGGTCAAGTTGAATCTGGTTATTAATACGCTTGAACGATCTAAACGGGATAGCTGAACCCTCCGCATACTCATAGATGAAGTGGTCAATAATAGTACCATCGTCAGAGGTTGAATTTTTAAATTTCTTATTATTACCGTCATAACCGAATTCATTGATTATTTCCCCATGTTTTTCTTTCAAGAGATTCGAATTTGCATTGTATTCAGCTGAATACCACAGTTTATTATCCTGTAGTATTTTTACTACTTTATCTGACGCACTATAAAAAATTTTGTGGTTCATATGATTTCTATTAATTGTTTTATCTTCCGGATAAAAATCTGTACTATCCGAATTGTAAACAACTAATCGGTTATTTGAAAAATCGATGTGAAAATCTGTGAAAGTAATCCGGTCATGGTCTGATAGGGGATTGTCTTCACAATTATGACAATAAGAGTGTACTGATACTGTTGCACCATCATAAATAAAAACTGATTCAGATTCGACATTGCCGTCTGTCTTTCCGGTGATTTTAATCACTTTGCCAGCTTCATCACGCGAGAAAGTGATCAGACGCCCTTTTGTAAACTGAAGAATATGTTGTAAGATGTACTCCGGGTAATCATCAAAGGCTACAACATTTGAATGTTCACCGTTGGACTGATTTGTTTGCAGAGATTCAATCAGTTCCATGCAAGATGATCGCTGTTCTACCCATTGTAGTGTTGCCTCTATTTCTACCTCCTGACACTGGTGACAACTTTTCATATGCGAAAGCAGCAGCTCTTTTTCAGATACGGAAAATTTATGGCACCAGTAATCTTCTCCGCCCCATGCCGGGGGAAAGAATACCCATTTTGAAATATGGCCATCATCCGAAAAAATGTTTGTTTTATTCATGGCAAATTCCTATTCTATGTAAAGTGGATACAACGTTTGCATATTCGATAGATGATTCCTCTCGCCGATTACGACACATTGGACATTGTTGCAAATGCTTTTTAGCCTTAGTTGGCAATTGACAAGTGTGATTCCTGGACCTGAAAGTACTACTTTTTAAATGCCCGGTTGAATCGAACAGTTCCTTACTCATTTGAAGTCTCCTTTGCTTGTAATTGTGTACATTGATTCACTGTACATTTTAGTCGTTAAAAAACCCCGTGTTGGTCGGGGTTAGTGTACAGTGAAAGTCTGTACAATTAATATACCGCAATAAACTGTACAAAACAACTGCTTTTGTGTATTTTCTTTTTATATTTTTAATTTCATTTAAATTTCAATAGGTTATAATTTCACTTTGGACCAGAAAAATACTACCGCATACCTCGATTTTCGATTAAGTCCTGTAATAAAGCAGGCTTTAGACAACTATTGCGAAAAACACATCGAAAAAACAACTGAGGCAATAAATAATGCTATTAAAAATCTGGTTGGGTTTGGCAAGTCTCCCATGAAAGTAGAAGAACAGCAATTTGATAAAGATAAGGGCAAAACACTCAGACTGAATGTACGGACTCATCCAGTATTAAAAGAATCATTGGATGAGTATTGCAAAAGAAACGGTGTAAGTTTTACAGATGCCATTACAAATGCTATAAAAATGTATATCAACTATTCGGAATGACATCACGAAGTATCAGATCAATTCATTTTCCATTGTACCAAACACCCTACGATTATTGTTTAATTCTGGAATTGGTTCATAGCTTTGGTTTTAAAGCCAAGGATGTTTTGCAACTAAATCATGACTCTTTCTTTTCAGAACGCATAATTGTTAGACTCCTGTAAATGGTGTAATTGCTGTAGTATACTTAAGACTCGAATCATTTTTATATCTTTTCAAGAAATTCTTTTGGAGTAGAGAAACTACCATGAATGATGTTTTCAACAATACCTGTCGCTTTTAAGATAAGTTCGAGGCTTACGGGAATAAGTGTTTTGACTTCTTTTAAATAATTAAATAAATATTCAGCAGATGATGGCTGGAGTCCCTGTCGCGTGCA
Organism: Fibrobacter sp.; assembly: GCA_012513915.1. Taxonomy (GTDB): domain Bacteria; phylum Fibrobacterota; class Chitinivibrionia; order Chitinivibrionales; family Chitinispirillaceae; genus JAAZBG01. Next base: position 4,946 of record JAAZBG010000027.1, on the reverse strand, counting down.
AACTATATACGAAACACATTCCGCCTCGAATTCCCTGATTTCTGTTGTAAGGTTATTTCTATCAGGCCATAATTTTTGAGAAAGAGTTCCAAGATGGCCACAAAATAGGTGTCCTAATTCATGTGCAATTGTAGAGAACTTATCTTCCAACTTTAGTTTATTATTTACAATTAATGAATAATACAAAATACGGTTATGTTTTTTTGAATAAGACACTATCTTTGCTTTATCTTTTAAATTAATTGATCCAGCTCTCATTGTTCCTTGTTGAACTTCTTCATACTCAATCCCATATTTATTCAGATTTGCTATAAATCTGTTTATGATATAAGAAGGGAGCTCTCCTTTAGTATCAAATGGTTCTAATAATTCTTTTGGGAAATCAGCGCCAGTAGTATCGTTTAATTCATAAACAAATTGCACTGGAGCAAATGGCTTTAGTATTACAAGTGGATTAGCCCCATCTTTTACACTTCTGTTAAATTTATCATTCCAATCATGTACAGTAGCAACGAATGCACTTCCAGGTCTTTGTGTATGCAATAGAAAGGCATTGAATGGTGCAATAGTACGAAATTTTTTTAAAAATTCAAGCAAGTTTTTAAAGTTTTCTGGATTTTGATACGTGCGAATTTCATCAAAGAGCTTTACTAAGTGGTTTAATTTATCAACATCCTCATTGCTACCATATGTTGTTTTATTCATTAGAATATCTATCCGATTTAAATATTAAGACACTCAATTGTCAATCGACAAATTGTTTTAAAGTATTATCATCTTCTTTGTTTTTTCATACTCAGTTTTAAGTTTCTCCAATTCACCACCAACCTTCACATATCCAAAAACAACTTCATCAGCCATTTCAATCATCATTCTGTTTCGTTGTTGGGACGTGTCTACGGTCGGACGTTTTATACTGTCTGGGAATGTAGTTATTATTAGTAAGCGGTTTTGCGAAATAGCTTGTTGCAATTCTGGTTCTAGTCGTACCTTTATTCCTCTTGACAATGCAATAACCAGCGGCTGTTTACCTTGCAAGAGATAATGTAAAACGTCCTTTTCAATTTGAGACTGAAAACCACTTATGATACATTTACCCTGCCCCCTCTGTTCAATCACCCAGTCATAGCATTTTAGCACTGCTGTTGCAGCAATTGACCTACTGCAAAGGAATGCGACTTTGGGTAGCGTTAGTAATGACAGATTGCCAACATGATACATCTTTTCTTTCAACATTAATATTCACCATCACCTTCAAAATTATCACCATTATCTTGAGTGATGGTATCGATTGGTTTTCTATCATACTCAAAACCTGCAGGTGTAGGTTTATATCGTTTGTCGTCAGGTGAATAATGTTTTTGTTGAAAATTTCTTTGGTCGCTAAAATCTAAGGTTGTTTTCAGTAGAGTCGTATTGTCTCCACCCTTGACACGAATAATATTTCGTTGATAACGTTCATGAAAGGGAGTATAAATTCTTGAATCACCAAAATTAGATGTATTTGCCTGAATGATTGTACAGTGCAGATCTCTTGCTGCAGATTCAACTATACTTGAGAAGTATTCAGTATCCCTATTCCATTCAACTGCAAAAAGAGCATCAACTTTCCCTCTAAAAATACTTCTGTGTTCAATATCGGTAAGTTCAAAGCAGTTGAATATTGTAAATGTCATTCCATGCCAATTTATCAAGTGATACTGTTTTGGATCTGATGAAAGGGTAGTAAATCCGAGTCGACTAAATTCGTGAACTTCATCGGGAGAATAGTGATTTTTGGAACGTACAATAACCGCGCATTGTGTAATTCCATTTTCGATATAAGGTAGTGTAGCAACTACAGTATTGGTAACGCTCTTTTTACCAGCAATGCCTATTACAAGATGTTCTAAACCAAAGATTAAACCAATCTTATGGCGATGCGAATGAGAAACCATTAATGGGAACCATGCCCAAGGAATACTTACTTCGGGAAGAACAAGAAGGTTACATTTTTCTTTACTGGCGAGATTAAGAAGTGTTGAAAGTGTTTGCCACCGTTCTTGACTAAGAACAGGTGCTGAATCTGGTTCATAGGCTGCATTTATATTTGAATGGTGAACTTTTAAGTTTGCAATTCCAACTTGGATTTCTTTATTAAAGTCAATATCTTGGTTTGGCAATGTAATTACAATAGGAGAATACTTATCAGGTAAAGGAAGTCCGGTATTTTTTGTAAATCCGATTTCGTGCATAGTTGTATTGTTTGGTCGTCCAAGACAAGCATTGGTAAGAATTTGTTGTAGTTGTTTTTCATGATTGTATATGTACCTAAAGTAATCATTTCCGATTGCATTACTACTTTGTAAATATTCAACAACGTGTTCCATTGAGAGCTGCGACAGGTTACCTTGAAAATCCGAAAACTGAAGAAATGGCCAAACAATATATTGAGATCTACAGAAATGTGCGTTTCGAATTTTAATAGCAGAATCAATCGCACTCGATGGGATGTTTTGATTTGAACGCCAATAATCAAGCTTATCGAGTTTTTCAAGCGATATTGTATTTGAAAAAGCAATACGACGATGTTCACGAAGATCGCTTTTAAGTTTGGCTGTGACTTCCTGATTATTATGTTCTAATCGTGAGATTAATTCTTCTGTCTGATCCCAAAAATCGCCAAGCATTTTTTTTTCATGCTTAATAAATAACAGTGTAAAATTTTTTTCCCAGATACGAATAAAATCGAAAAGATTACGGCCTTTCCAGAAACGTGAAAGTTGCTCTTTGATAGACTGTTTTAATGGCGATTTTGACAACCTATGTGAAATTATTTCACCAGAAAGAAACTTTGATAGTTCTGAACCATTTTCTGAAATAGCAAGAATACTTCGAAATTTATTGATTGAACCTTCCATCAAAATGTCAAAAGCAGTATTTTCCAGTTCGCGTCCTTGTTCATCAGTAGGAAGAAAACGGAACTCACTGTTATGCTTTTGTAAACTCTCAATAAACGAAGTCAATCCTGCCCAACTATGGTTTATATCAAAAAAAGCTCCGATTAATTTGCTTCCCTTTACCTTGAATGGTGTATTTGAAAGAGAATAAATTTCTGAATCAGAATTAGTGCCATTAGATTCCTCTTTTGTTACCAGTTTAGATTCAACCAAAAGGCAATCTATAAGCGACTGTAATTCTTCTGTGCATTGAGTTGGTGGATTACTAAGTACAATCAGCATATCGTCAACATACCTACCGTAATAAACTGGATTAAGTTTATCTTGTACTTCATTGTCCCAACAGCGAAGATTCCAATTGGCAAGCACTCGTGAGCTTAAAAGACCGATTGGAAGAAGATCCCGCCGATTTGCATCTATGGCTATTCCACAATCTGAAATAATTGGTTTACATACAAATAGGTATTGTTCATGTATTGCTTTGAGAATATCTGTAAGTGCCAGGTCTATAGAATTATTATTACATTTTTCTTTTATTTCATCCCATGAAGTTTCAACATTATAAAAAAAACGCGAAATGTCCATTGACAAAAGTGCGACACTCTGGCCATTTTCAAGGCATTTTTTTGCTCTATTAAGACCCGCATCCCTCCATTTTTTGTATTGTGTAAAGTAAAGTTTAAAAAGATTCTTGTGATGTACGGGTGCAACGCGGTTGGCGTAACAGGATGCTGGTAATTCAGAGTCAAGTTTCCGTCCTATTCTTAGCGCCCACAGTGTTTCTAGTATGCGAAGTTCGATTGGTAGGTCTATAAAGAAGTCACAATTATCGACATGATATTCTTTTTGCGTGCGATGGTTAGAAATCCACCGCCCATTCGTTTTGTCCTGTTTATCGTTAATTTCTTTCAAAGATTTTGGATATAAACGGAAGGCTATTTTGCGAATTAATGAAAGAAAAAAGTTGTTTTCATTATCCGTCGAAAATGTTTCAATGATATTCAGGCATCGGGCTTTTAATTCTTTACACTTACCAGGATTATTCAATTCTTCATTACATACCTGTAAACGGAAGCTGAGGTCAAGTTGTTCGTAATACGCTTCTGCACGGAGGTAATTAATTGCATTTGAAATTTCATTGTAAACATTAAGTTGATCAAATGGATCGACGTCACTCATGCCTTGCTTCATTCTTCATCGCCCTCGTTAAGCTCCTTACCCATGCGGTATTTTATGTCGTAGTTTATTATGAAGTCAAGTTCGGCATGGGTGAAACCGTAGTGAACGGATAGAAGAGAGTCGATTTTGTCAATAATGTTTTTTGAAAGCCGAGGGAAATACTCATCATAAACTACCTTGCCTGTAGTTTTATAAAAAGTTTCTTTTCGATTTTTTGTAGCTTCATAATTATCTATAAGTAGTTTTGATAGTTCGTTGAGTTGTATTCCAATCTTTGGTGTAATAAAGTCTAATGCAACTGGCATCCACTCGATTTCCCGCATATTTAAATGTCTACAATCAGAAAGTGAGATAAACCAAAGGTAAAAAAGCGTACTATTAAGAATGCAACAAGTAATACTTTGCTGAATGGTATCTGGTAGTAATAACTTTTTAATCTGTACAGAAACTTTCTCGCCGTCTGTTTCATTCCAAAAATAGGGTATCTTTTTTGTCGCCCTAATCCAATATTGAGGCGCATTATGAAAATAGACTGGCATTTGGCCACACAAGTAAAGAGCTAGTGGTTTGAATTTTTGAAGCCGATTAATGATTGAATGGTGAAGTGTGTTATTGGCTTTTGGTATAGTTCCTTTGAATACTAAACTGTGGTTAGGTAAATATGATATAGAATCAAATAAAAATGGTCGAAATTCCGTGTTCCATCTTGTATATGAGGTTGATAATATCGAATTAATATTCTGTTGGTTATTATTTATCAATATGGTTGCACGGATGTGCTCAAGACCATCAAAAAGTTTTCCTGGCCTATCATCAAAAGTTGAATAT
>JAAZBG010000327.1 GCA_012513915.1 Fibrobacter sp. | reverse complement strand
GGTTTAGCGGGGTTTTTGTGTGAGAGGGGACATAGATAGCATTATCGTTTTTTTTCTCAGCGTATACAAATGGTTCTGGTGGAAAAAGCGTACTTCGAATGTGTAAATGCATCATGGTTTAAAAATGCAAAATAACCATTAAGCTGTTTAATTTTGATAAATATTCTCTTCAAATATGATCAGTAGTAAGCTATTAACAATATCAGTGGAGGCGTTATGAAACAAGGTGTTCTATTGGGCTTCTGTATCATTTTTATTTCGATGAACCTTTACGGTTTAAGTAATTCCAGTTTACAAGAGTCAGGTACAAATGCATCTGTAACAAAAACTGTTGATGAGTTCAGTCAGTTTGAAATGCCAATCATTAAAATTGCTACAGATGTCGGTGATACGATCAATTCAAAGGAGGAATATACCAACGCAAAGATAAGTGTGATAAATAAACAAGGCGGTTACGAAATGACTGATTCGGTCATATCCATAAGGTTTCGGGGAAATGCTACATTGATGGCTGATAAGAAAAGTTACAAAGTAAAATTCGAAGAAAAGCAAAATATTCTGAATGTTGGTGTTGGAAGTGCCAAAACATGGTGCCTCATTTCGAATTGCTTTGATGGCTCTCTTTTACGAAATTTATCAACATTAAGAATAGCTGATTCGCTGGATGGATTACTGTTTTCGCCAAACTGTCTTTCGGTAGAATTAATTATTAACAATGAATACCAGGGCGTTTATTTACTTTGCGAAGATATCAATGTCAATAAATCCCGGGTTGCAATAACTGAAAATCCTGAAGAAATTGAAAATAACGGTTATTTGACCGAAATGTCACGTTATGAAGAAAAGAACCCCTTTACGGTTGACAAGGAAACATTCGGAGTTAAAAGTGAACTATCACAAACAGCATCAATTAAACAACAGCAGATTGAGTATATCTCCGGATATATGAATAAATGTTTTAATTCATTAAAAAACGGTGATCAGGCAGAGGCTGAACAATACATTAATCTGAATTCATTAGTTGACATATATATTCTGAACGAAATCGTAAAGAATGTTGATGTCGGCTGGTCGAGTTTTTATTCGTTTAAAAATGCCGGTGATAAACTTGAATTTGGTCCGCCATGGGATTTCGACCTTGCTATTGGCAATGCTAACTGTGTCAAGGGGTTTGATGCATGGGCCGGGATCAGTCCATACCATGTTCTCAATGTTAATGCTAATTCCAATCCATGGTTCTGTTATGCCCTTCGAAATAAATGGTTTCGTGATTCAGTACAACAGAGATGGGCTGCGCTCATTGACAAAATAAACAAGCTTCCGGAAGCAGTAACTATCGAAGCAGAAGCAAATTATAAGTCCTATTGCAGGAATTTTGACAAATGGGATAACATACTGGGAAAACAGGTATATATTGAGCCTAAAGAAATAGTTGCTCTTACGTCATATAAAGACCACTATACCTATCTTTCCGATTGGCTGGATAAACGCATAACGTGGTTAACAAACTATTACAGTTCAGACGATTTTTTAAGTGGAATATTCCCTGATGAAAGTGGTAACGAACAAACTCCGGCAACCAATATAATTGCAGTAAGTACTATTCTTGCTCTTGCAAATTCAGCTAATGTAAAAATGACCTATGAAATACTGCCAACACAGGGTGTGACAATGTCAATTGAAAATGGTGGTGAAGAATCATGGGAAGTACAAATTGTATCCAGTGGATTAATGTTTAAAAAAGGAGATGAGTACGAATTGTCATTCGATTACAAATGCAGTGCGGCTCTTCCTATCACATTAGATATCCAGCAAAATTATATGCCCTTTAGCTCTTATTTTTCCAAATCGGTAAATTGTTCCACAGAGACTCAACATTATAAGGGCACGTTTATCGTTTCGAATAGCGATAATAATTGTGCTCTGGCATTCAGTATAGGAGGTCAACCCTTTAATGGCAGTGTGGTAACAATAAATAACATGAGTCTCGTACTGAAAAATTCATCAAAGGTTAATAAGCCAACAATTAGAAATTCCGCCCATCTCTTAAGGACATTTTGTTATGATTCCAAAAGAGGAGTTGCACGTTTGAATCTCGCCAATGCAGTAAACATTAATCTTCGCCTCTATTCTATACTTGGTCGTGAAGTTTTTAATGTAGTAGAAAAAAAGAATGCCGGTGAATATTCTTACCACGTAAAAAACATCGGGCTTGCACCTGGCATGTATATCGGACAGATCAAAGCAGGTAATGAGGCGATACAATGGAAGATGACAATAGAAAAATGAGGTAGGTACGGTTACGTTCTGTTTGCTAAATGCAACGTTGTCACAAAGAAATACACTGCATAACGCATGGCTAATTTTGAGTCCCTCCTTATGGAGGAGGGACACTTTACGATTAGGGATACATGGACTTTGTTTGTTCTTCTCTGTCAAAGCCTCATTGGAATCCTTTTCAGACATTCTGTCCGTCAATTAAATCCGTAACAACCAGATCCTGAGTAATATGAAGAAGCATAACCGGAATAATTGAATCGAATACTATGTATGAAAAACCGAATAATAATCCTAAAATGACTGGTTTAACAGCATCTTTTCCCTGATATAAATGCCCAATGCCAAACAGAACGGTTGAGATCAGCAGCGTATAAAATATCGAAAGTGATGGAAAAAGAAATTCCAAAGCAAAAAATAGATAACCCCTGTACACTATCTCTTCAGTAATACCCGCAGTTAACGCAACGTATACCCATGTTTTTTTCTCCTGTTTTGTAACCGGAAGAAGCAGCGTGATATCATCCGGAAGCTTTTTCGACGCTTCAGCTCTTACCTTTTCATCTGTTTTCATAATGATAATCAAGTAGACGTTGTACAAAAAATAGATAAGACATACTACAACAAATGGAATCACAATCCAGTTGCTAAACGCATCTGGATTTATAGCTATCCATCTGAAACCCAGATTGCAGAGTGTCATATCTGATAATGGTATTTGCAAAAAAATGAGTAACACAGGAATCCACGACCAGATAATAATGTGTCGATACTCCTTGAGCTTTTTGTTTTCACTGGAAGATTCAAAGTTTTTCAGTTTTTTAAGTTCAAAATATCCCGAAACAGGAGCTGCTACCGTCAGGTATATCATCAGAATTACAAAAAACACAGAGAATAAATTAACCTCAAAATTCATATACTTATCCTGATCTATGCTTACAAAAACTGTTGCTCTGATACGAAGTTCGATCTCTATTTATCAAATTGACATATTAATAATTTTGAAAATTCATTGAATCAGAACCATTCTAAAATCACAAGCAGGGAACAAGTATTTTGTGAACTTTAAAAAATACGCTTTATACAAACGTAAATGACATGAACTCCACCATTCCCGAACCTTTGTATTGAAGAATCAGCGGAAACTGCCCTGAAAGATCAATCGGAATACCAAAGGATTCCCAATCTGAACCAGGTTTAACCGGTATCTCTCCAATTGGTTCTCCATTCATATCGGTTTTAACTAAAAAGGTTCCCTTCCCTTTTCCGCGGATCGTCAAATTCAGTGTAGCGGCACCGTTAAACATAAAGTACTTGTAGCCGATGATCACACCATTCTTAATATTCGTTATAAAACGCTGATCGTTTCGATCGGTCATGCATGGTTTACATGTGCGTAAGTGACCAACACCTATATGTTTCATCTTTCCGTCGGTTAATATCGAGTAGATGGGTGATGGATATTCTCCCTTTGCGACCAGAGGTGCGCCATTAAGACCGCATGATGTAATCCCCACCTGAGCAATTGAACCGTCTTCTTCGATGGTGATTTTCTCGGCACAGGCCTGTCGGCTGAACGATGAATTATGAGTATGCCGGTGGTAAAAGACATACCATTCTCCGTTGATCTGTTCGATACTTCCGTGATTATTTCCCGTAGCGTTAATTCTATCTTTTGCTTTTCGTCCCCTAAAGCCGATGTCTCCGGAAGAGACAATCGTTCCACCGAAAACGAAGTCTCTGTCGGGATATTTACTTGTTGCGTAACAAAGTTCGTGCATCAGTTCGGAAGAATAGATAAAGTAGTAGGTATCCTTAATCTTTCGGATCGAACTTGCCTCAAAAAAGGCGTGTCCGGCAAACGTAGTCCCTTTTGCAGCATTTCTTCCGGGAACAATTCGTTTGATATCCGATTTTACCGTAATCATATCGTCTTCCAACTCAACGACATTTGCACCCATAATGCCTTGCGGTTCATCCACGATCTCTTTTTTTGTTTTTTTGAACATCTTCTGCATGATTTTAACCATAATGGCCCGTCCAACCGGGTTTCGGGGTATACTGATGTTAAGAGCCCAGCCGTAGTACAACCGAATCACACCATCGTCATTGATCACACCCGGATCAAAGGGAATCATCCGTTTCACAGGAGTTCCGTCCTTGAATTGAACATCACCGTGGTACTTAAACTTTCCTGCCGGAGTATCACAGACTGCGACACTTATCGGACCGTCAAATTGCCCCCCCCGTCTCTCATCACCGGCCAGAGCGTAGTAAAGATAAAAACGACCGTCGTTTCCCTTTACAACATCGGGGGCATACATATAGGTCCGTTTTCCATCGTTATTGGGATCTTGAGAGCTGCTGTAGATCACTCCTTCGTATTTCCAATCCAAAAGATCGGTTACCGGTGCCGAATAGACAACGTAGTCGAGCATGCAGAAAGTCTCTCCCCCCTCTTTGTCATGTGAGCCGTAGATATAAACCCGGTCACCGAAAACGTGGGGCTCGCCATCAGGAATATATTCGCTAAGGGGTAAAAAGGAATTGAAGATTTGTTTCATTCAAAGCATACCTTATTTATTGTCATTTACACTTAGAGTGATCAATTTGTACTTCTATTTTTAGTTTTTTTCCTGTTCCCATCGGGATCAAATATTTACTGCAATATATGACAATAAAACATTCCGAGTCCCGCAAGAGACGATAATATATTGTCCTTACGGGTTCACAGCTCTTAATTTTTTTATCGTGCCGGTACTATTTTATTGTTTCGTAAACACAAATTGCCCACCGCCCTGAAACAGCACCATCGTTTTGTCTGATGGATTAAATTCGAATTTAGCTCCTGCCTGGTCATACTTAAACTTGTCTTTGTCTGTTGCATCAAGCGGAAATGATGGTTGTCCGGTTCCTTGTGCAATCAGGGTGTTTTCGCGTTTTGTAATAGTTATTTTCAGCGGGATTTGATTGGAACTATAAACGCCCAGATACTTGTCCAGGTCTTCCGATATCACGTTGAATGTTTTGAAAGAAGGAATGTCGTATGGTTTGCCATAAACAGCACTTAATACAGCAATGCTGATGTCGTTGTTATTAATATTTGTTCCATTTGATGTTAACGCATAAGAAATTTTCTCATCTTCAAAATGGACATACACAGAACTAAAACCGTCAATGCCACCATTATGTCCATAACCTTTACTTGTGTAGAAAGGAATTGGGAACAAACCCATTCCATAACCGTCTTTAAAGGTTTTCATTAATTCAAGACTTTCAGATTTTAAAAGTTTTCCTTCAAACAAAGCATCGGCGAATTTCGTCAAGTCGACCGGCGTAGAAATGATTCCCCCTGCCCCTAACGGAATTGTAAAGTCTGTCTCGGATTCTACCTTCCATGAATCGGTGAATTTGTAAGATTTGCATTCGTTATTAGCGGAATTAATTTTTCCAAAAATATATGTATTTGTCAAACCAAGCGGCTTTACAATATATTCCTGCAATAGATCAGAATATGATTTCGAGAAAGTTTTATCGAGTATGTACGTTAAAAGCACAAAGTTTGAATTGCTGTATTCTGCTTTGCTATCCGGCTTGAAATCGCTGCCACCTTTTGCAATAATGTCAACCATTTCTTTTTCTGTCTTTGGCTGAGTATTCCAGGTCAGATAGTCTTTGTTATTTGTGAAGTTGTGAATTCCACTTCTATGACTCAGTAAATGCTTTATTGTAATTTTCTTTGCGTTTTTAATCGTTGGGAACCATTTGACAATAGCCTGGTCCAGATCTAACTTTTTTTCCTCAACTGCCTTTAAAACCAAAACAGCCGTAAATGATTTTGAAATTGAGCCAATTCTGTATTTTGAATTTTCAATCGCTTTAATGTTATTCTCAATATCTGCAAGACCGATCGACTTTGTGTAAATGATTACTCCGTTTTTTGAAACAGCAATACTTCCCATAAACTTATTATTTTCTTCCAGTGTATTGAAGTAATTGTCCAGTTTTGTTTTGTCAATAGTTGTCTGGGGAAATCCGGTTTGACACAATGTCAAAAGTAATGCTATTAGTAATATTGTCTTTTTCATAGAGTATTCCTTTTTCTTCCTTATTTCGTCTTTTCCAGAGTACGGTTTTAAAGTTTACCAGACATAAGGAATCAATCGTTTTCTGGTTTTCACATATTCTTCATAACCATCCAGAGAGAGAAGTGTTTTTTCTTCAATCCAAATTCTAAGAACTATTGATGGCAGTAACAAGGCACAGAAGATAAGCACAGAGATACTATTGCAGTATAAGACACAGATTCCACAGAGAGCCACTATCATCCCGGCGTATGATGGATGTCTGATGTATCTATAAGGACCTTTATCGACAATTTCATGACCGCTGATTGTCCTTACAATGTGAGAATAATATTTCCCTAATGTTTGAATAGCCCAGAACCGTAAAGAAATTCCACAAAGTAACATTCCAAATCCAACTACATGCAGGATCGAAGGATTGGTCCAAAAGGAATCTACCCATAATGCAGAAAGAACTGTTATACTCTGACTAAAACCGTAGATTTCACGAGTTCCATAATCCGATACATTCTTCTCTTGTTCTTTGTCGCAAACTGATACCCGAAGCTCATATAACAACCATAGTATCATAATTGACACAAACAGGATATCTGCATTAAATATAAAATTATTCCAGAGTTCTTCTGTTCGGATTACCCGGCGAACTCCGAGCAAAACGATACCAAGTAAAAGAATACCGGGGAAAACTAAAGAAAGGATCCTTCTCATATTCACTATCCATTTAACATTTGCGCCGTTCATCTCGCTCTATTGTGCTCGCGTTTCTATCAATATAAATCAAGGTTCAGACAACTTACGATAAGCAAACGGACAAAAAGGTAATAACACATCTCACTCCCCCACTACCGCTTGTGGACGATGCATCGAAGTGGTTGGAGAACCAGAAGGGGCCGGGGGGGTGAGGCCCTTTACAAAGCAAATTGGAAAGATACTCATCTCACTCCCCCTCTTCCGCTTGCGGACGACGCATCGAAGTGGTTGGAGAACCAGAAGGGGCCGGGGGGTGAGGCATTTTCCGCATACAACTCCTTAATCACCTCCTCAATGGGAAGATCCTGAACCGAAAGATCACGTAAACCAAAACGATCCGACATTTCGCCAATCAGTGATGGGAGTTCGACAATACCGGTATCACACTCAAGTTCAAGATCGGTTGGTGACAAATGGCGAAGAACAGTAACGCCGGGACGTTCGCTAATATCGCAGTTCTTTTTGGTTGCCACCGTCAGAATCTTTTTAGCACCGAAATGACGATGAAGCGCATCGATCTCGTTATCGTATACAAGCTCACCGTGGTTAATGATTATCACCCTTTTGGCAAGCCGTTCAACATCACCAAGATCATGCGTGGTAAGGATAAAGGTGACCCCCGACCTGTTCATCTCCTGAATAAACTCCCGCACACGATCCTTTGCGATTACGTCAAGACCAATCGTGGGTTCATCAAGGAATACAATTCGCGGATTGTGAAGCATTGCCATAACAAACTCGCACTTCATCCGTTCACCAAGCGAAAGGCTGCGGGTAGGTTGTTTTATCTGATCACGGATTTCAAGCATGCCTACCAGGCGGTCCTTAGTTTTTTGAAATTGATCATCAGGAATCCGGTAGATCGCCTGGTTCATCATAAAAGAATCTATAGGCGGGATATCCCACACCAGTTGTGATTTCTGACCAAATACCGCGCCGATCTGTGCAACATATTTCTGCCGCTGTTTCCACGGACAATACCCCATCACCGAAACATCACCAGCTGACGGAAAGAGTACACCAGTAAGAATTTTCAGCGTCGTGGATTTTCCCGCTCCATTTGGTCCAAGAAATCCGACGAGCTCTCCCTGTCCTATGGAAAAATCAATGCCTTTAAGAGCATGTATTTCAATTGGAGTACGTTTGAATATGCTCTGAACAACTTCCTTAAAAGTACTTCCCCGATGAAATGTTGTATATACTTTTGAAAGTCCGTTAACCTTGATCTGCATCGATCGTTCTCCTCAATACTGTTGATTACGGTGAGAGTTGTGCCAAGTGAGCGCTCCCACCCTGGCTCAAAGCAGCCAGACCTCCCCCGCAGGAGAGAGACAATTGTTTTAAAACCAAAAAAAGACACATCCCTCCTGCGGGGGAGGCCGCGCAGCTTTGTGCGCGGGTGGGGGCGTTATTTATCCCCCACCTCCGGCATATCTGCGAATCATACACTTCCAGAAAAGATATCCTGCTCCCAAAAAAGCAAATGATGTCGGGATTGAATAAACCATAAGCGGATCAGTTCGTCCCATTAGTGCTTCTGCAGGATAAAGTGCAATCATTGAGAGCGGTACAACCACTGCAAAGATCCACTGCACCGGTGATGAAAATATTGATCCCGGATAGCGCGAAAACACAAGAATCGATTCGAGAAGCTCTATTACACGACCATTACCGATCCAGATGAAAAGACTTGCGGTTAAGATAAGTGCAAACCCGAAGAGCACCATCACTGAAAGAGTCAGAAGTACTATAAAAAGCAGCCACGCATGAATTCCCGGAACTGGCAGTCCCTTTAAGGCGAATAGAAACAGGAGGATTCCTCCCAGTATTCTGCCGACACCTTCAATATCAACCCCTTTTAACATTGTAAGTAGCAGTGGAGAACGCGGTTTGAGCAGTGTAATCTCAAATGTTCCCTCCTTGGCCTGCTCGAAGACGATCCATACCATCCCGAAAAAAAGTGGAAACGCAACACTACGTGCAATCAGAAATACCGCCTGAATCATTAGCGCTTCCTGTAATGTCCAGCCGGGAAAAGTTGTACCCGAATTGTAAATCAGCAGTGTTACAAGTGGTGTTATCAGCTCAAGCAGAAAGGTCACCGAAAAACTAAGAAGAAAATCACCCCGGTAAGCGGCCCGTTCTGCAAAAGAGACCTTTAACGAACGTCCCAATAGAATCAATGTAGAATATTTCATGCCCCTACTCCGGTAAACCGTTTTATGCCAAGCCGCCAGAGAAGTGCAGTAAAAATCAGCATACCGATAACCGCCAATCCCTGTATCCCTACAATTACCGGAATCGACATATTCCACCCGGCCAGATCATAGGAACCCAGAAATACTCTGGTCGGAACGTAGGATACAAACTGGAACGGAAGAAAAAACAGTATTTTCTGTACCACGTCAGGGAAAAACGAAAGTGGTATAAAAACCCCTGCCATCAGGTCCCGGAACAGTCGTATCAGCGCCCGGATTCCATCAGTTCGTGTCAACCAGAATGCAAGTATCCCCATAGAATAGTTGAGCAGAAACATGATAACAAAACTAAACATAACCGATACAATAGCCCAGAAGGGCTTCGCAGGTATAAGTTTTACATCAAACAGGAAAAAGAAGATCAGCCACACCGGAATGAATTCAAACAAAAAGCCCAAAATCCTGTGTCCGACTTTTTGAGAAAATGCAAAAAATGGATGCGGCACAGGACGCAGAACATAAGTAAGAAATTTACCCGTACGGATCAGCATCTGCAGGTTCCAGTCAGCAAAATCCATAATAAGATAGTAGATTACTGAACTTGCCCCAAAGTAAAGCAGCATCTGATTAAGTGTAAATCCACCCAGCTCATCACGGCCTGCATAGACAGCGGTCCAAATAAATACCTGTGCCAGGAAAAAGACCGGACCAACGACCAGTGATAACAGCATATGAGAACGATAGGCGGCCCACTCCTTATAGGTAACCAGTGCAACCGCCTTTAACATTCGAAACCAATGATCAACGTAGTTTATCACTATTTTCAAATAATTCCTGACCATGCGATTGTACGTGGCTTTACCTGAAGATCGGGATTCCAATCCTTGTCATCCGCAATAAAGCTAACATATGTGAATTGTTCTTCAGGATCATTATACAGTGCACACCACCCCCACCCTTCATGGTTATAACAGCCTGGAGAAACCGTCGGCCCGTCAACGTAGAACCCCCAGCCAAGTCCCTGGCGATACGTTTTACACTTTGCACCCCAATGGAATGACGAGACACTCTCCAGTTGATTCCGGGTCATTGTTTCAACGGTTTTACGTCCAATCACCCTGACTCCATCCAATGTTCCTCCATTAAGGAAACATTGTGCAAAACGGTACAGATCATAGAGTGTTGAATAGATACCAAAACCACCACTGGGTGGACGGTTTGGTTGACGAATACTACTTTCGGTAATGTATTTGATATCTTCATCACTGCGAAAACTGATTTCATTGTTAAGAGAATCCGGAATTTCTATAAAGGTTCGTTTCAAACCCAACGGTTTAAAAATTGCAGTCTCCATGAAGTCATTAAAGTGCATCCCCGATGCACGGCTTACTACTTCGCCAAGTATCTGAAAACCGAGAGTGCAATAATTCCATTGTTCACCCGGTTGAGCCTGAAGAGGACCGGAAAGTGCCACTTTCACCCAATCATCACGATCAAGGAGGTCAAACCACTGTACCGGATATGGTTCCTGAAAATAACCCGGATCTGCCGGAAGACCAGATGTATGGGTTAGAAGGTGCCAAAGTGAGATACCACCGTGCAATGGAGTATTAAATTCCGGAATAATATCTTTAACAGGCTGCCCGAGCCAGAGTTTGCCATCCTCAATAAGTTTCATGATAGCCGTAGCAGTAAACACCTTTGTAATTGATGCAATCGGTTTAAGCGTATCGCACTTGATAGCAGGTGAATCTGTTTTGTGAGTGAGCTTACCAACTGCCTGATGTGCGAAAATCTTTCCTTTACGGGCCATAAGAAAACCTGCTGACTGGACTTTTCCGGAATCAACCAGAGCACCATAGTAATCGCTTAACAACTGAAGTCGTGATACACTATAACCTGCATTTTCGGGTGATATATCTATCTTGCCATAATCAAACGTTGCCATAAATTTTCCTTTCGACGAAAGAAGTAATGTCTCAGCACAAAAACGATGGTTTGCGAAATGATAACAAAACAAACAATTGCAGTACACCTCATGTAAGATGTTGCTGTTTGGGATCGATTTCTTTAGTTCATGTATTGAGCCTTATCAGATGCTTCATAATTTAAAGTAAGTCAAGGAATCACGAAAGGTCAAGTGTAACAAAAAGAAAAGGGGGATCAGATATCTTGCCATGCGTTTGTTTTACAAACAATAGCAACTTCATCACCCCGGTTTTTAAGAATATTTCATATGCAATTTCAACAGGTACAAAAACCAAAAGCATAGACTGGTTAGGTAACAGCTCTTATAGCATGGCTGACATAGATTCAGCCTTAACACACCAACGGCTAAACTATCGTGATTAATTTTAAATAAAACCTTTTTAACAGAACATCAGTGTGTTTACCAGCCCGCATTTGTTGGCCGTTATGTTTTTGCACAATATATTTTTACTTTAACAGATTGATAGTATTGGACAAATTTCTCCGTTCAACAAACCAGAAAAAAATTCATTATTTTTTTGAGGAGCCCAGATAAATGATTTCAACCTTGCTTCTACTAATAATTTACTTATCGTTTATCAGCCTGGGATTACCGGATGGTCTACTTGGTTCTGCATGGCCTGCAATGTATAAAAACCTCTCTGTACCGATGCATTATGCCGGAATTATCTCAATGATTACTGCGGGTGGTGCTGTTATTTCAGCTTTATTCAGCGGTAAAATAATAAACCGATTCGGAACCGGGATCATCACCTTTATCAGTGTATTTATTACAGCAATTACTCTTATAGGGTTTTCTCTATCTCATGATTTTGTTGTATTGTGTTTCTGGGCAATTTCTCTTGGTTTAGGGGCAGGAACTGTAGATTCTGCACTTAATAATTATGTGGCAGTGCATTACAAAGCAAAGCACATGAACTGGCTTCATTGTTTCTGGGGTGTGGGAGCATCAATCGGACCACTAATTATGTCTGCACATTTGGTAAATGGAGGTATGTGGACTCAAGGGTATCGTACTGTAGGCATTATTCAGTGTTGTCTAGTTATTGTATTACTCATTTCACTCCCATTATGGAGTAAAAATGCTGCACAGAAACAACAGGTATCGACAAAAACAGATAAACCGGTAACGTACCGAACGTTACTTGGTATACCCGGTCTCAAACATATGCTCATTGTGTTTTTCTGTTATTGTACCATAGAAGCTGTTACTGGACTGTGGGGATCAAGTTATCTTGTTGCCAAAAGAAACGTTTCACCTGAAAATGCTGCCCGATGGATCGCTTTATTTTTTATCGGAATAACAGCAGGGCGTTTCATTTCCGGTTTTCTCTCAATGAAATTTACCAATCGTCAAATGGTTCGTTTGGGACAATGGATTATTGCTTGTGGTATCCTGGCACTGTTCTTACCAATGGATTCTTTTCTTATGTTAACTTTTTTTATAATTGGTCTGGGATGCGCACCGATATTTCCAAGCCTGATACATGAAACACCAGAAAATTTCAGCAGCAGGTATTCACAGATAATTGTTGGAATGCAGATGTCAAGCGCATACATTGGTATTACGATAATGCCTCTGTTTTTTGGTCGTCTGGCTGGATATCTTGATTTTTCTATCTTCCCGTTATTTCTTGGTTTCGTTTTAATTATCATGATAGTGATAACAGAAATGGGAAACAGAAGTATTGATGTTCAAAAGAAAATTCTGTCTGATAAGACTATAAAATAGATTCCATTAGCAGCAACAAAACAGGAATGCTACATGATTGTAATAAGATTACGGTCTCAAAGAGTAAGTTAAGCAAGCGATGTAACCTCCTGCAAGTGAGTGTTGACACTGTACCCGGAAATGTATTCTGTAGGGTACTCAGGACTCAGATTGTCAGTTCGATTACTGCAAGGCAATAAAGGAAAAAAGATGAAAAACGTATTGTTGTTATTAGCAAATGGATTTGAAACATATGAAGCAAGCGTTTTTATTGATGTACTTGGTTGGAATTTAACAGATGGAGACAAGAACACACAACTCTTTACATGTGGTATGACCTGTGAAATAAAAAGTTCATTTAACATAATTGTCAAACCTGATTACCTGATCGACAATATTGATGTTATTAACTTTGATGCATTGGCAATACCGGGTGGTTTTGAAGAATATTCTTTCTATGATGATGCATATAGTGAACCGTTTCTTGATCTTATACGTAAATTTCATACCAGCAGGAAAACAATTGCATCCATATGCGTTGCGGCTTTACCTCTTGGGAAAAGCGGGATATTGAATGGAAAAAAAGCGACTACATACAGAGGAAAAAGACAAGCCCAGCTAAAAGAGTTTGGCGCTACGGTAATTGATGAGCCAATAGTGATTGATGAAAATATAATTACCTCCTGGAATCCATCAACAGCAATACCTGTTGCTTTATTACTTCTCGAATCATTGACAACAAAAACGAACTCTGAAAAAATAAAAAAACTTATGGGCTTTTAATAAAAACCAATCCATTAAGAACATCTCATACCGACATCAATAAAATCAGGGGTATTGCACAACAAACGCATATCTATTATCCATCCTCTCATTCTCAATTGAAACCCAGCAGTTGCCACAAAAGATAAGGTTTTGCCCCTGGTAGGATTTCTCGCTTGATGAACTGAAGTTTAACACCGCATTAAACCCGCTTTTTCGCAATACAGTACACAGTAGAGTGCTGCGATAATAACAATTATCAGGATACATCAAGAGACGACGTACCATCAACCAGAAATCACAATACCGGTTGATTTTTGTTTGAATGAGCTTATCCTTGTCATTTTCCTCTTTTTCTACAAGAGTAGGCACTATGTAATGAAGCCCCTCCGAACGATGCATTCTTATCCGGATAATTTCACTAATTATTTTTAGATGCAACGGAAAATCGCAATACCATAACAATTTCTTTAAAAGTGTCATATTCAATCCAATCGAAAAAGTACTACTCTTATGCTACAATTGTACTTTTTAATTTTTCAAGCAGTATCATTTGAGCGGTAAAATATGATTGGAGTTTATTTTAATGGAGCAGAATTCAACGATGATGGAAGTGTAAAATAGAAAAGTGAACCGTTCTCATTACTCTCAACCCCGACCTTACCACCTGATTTTTGAATAATGGATTTAGCTATCGACAAACCAAGACCATGCCCCTCTTTATCGTTTTTGTGAAGACGCGAGAACTCCTTAAATAGTGTCGCGACCTGTTCTACCGGAATTCCTTCACCGTTATCCCGTACCCAAAAACGATAATGTTCCGCTCCTGGCTTTGTATTCACTGCCAACTTGTCATAACCGAGTTCAATAACCGGTTTTATCTGCAGTGACGCATTGCCACCATACTTGATCGCATTGCTGATATAGTTCACCCATACTTCAGTAATCCACGGAGCGTAACCAGCCACAGATGGCCAGGTGACGTTATTAATAACAGTTGCCCCAGCAGAAGTAATCGTATACTCAAGCCTGCAAAGAGCATCATTAACACATTTTTCAATAGGAAATTCTTTGAACTGCGCCGGATCAATTTTTTTAATTCCTGCTAAAAGCAGAATTGACTCGATGATATTAGCCATATTTTTAGTGCCATTATTAATAAACGACATTTTTCGTTTTATCTTTTCATCGGTACTATTCTCAAAGTCCATCATAAGCGCTTCAATTGACATGTTAATAACCATAAGTGGATTTTTCAGATCGTGTGCTACAGTTCTTCCGAATGCATCCAGTTCCTCAATATTCTGTTCCAGCTCCCTCTGAACCCTCTGCCGTAGCTGAATTTCCTCACGAAGCTGATGAACCAGCACTGATATATATCCCACAACAGTTCCGGCAACAATACACTGCCCCAAACCTATTGCAAATCCTGGAATCCTGTTGTCAAAAAAGTATGTCATTTCAATAGTTTGATGCGGTGGAATGCTCATTGCAATTGCACTTGAGAAGTAAATACAAACACTTCCGATCAGACCAGCGTATAATCCACCACGCCACGCGATAATACTGACCCACAACACCCCGATCATTGCGATTGAAGAATCGGTTGTTAAAAACATAAAGCCATACACCATCAGAAGATTAGCCAGTGAGTATAACTCAATGTCTACCAGTATCTTCTTGAATGGCTTAATATTCAGACTTTTCCTATTGATGTGTGAATTTGATGATGTCATACCTGTTGCTGATTCTTTTTGTTTCACTTTTCTGCTTCCGGATCAAACTTGTCACCAATTAATGGAGTAATAGAATTTAAGCATACTATTGCTCTTACATATATTCAACATCATTTTTTCAGCATTCAACAACATCTGTTCTTAAAACCAACAGATGCTGTATGTTTATAAACAATACTTACAACCCATGTGAGACCTATAATATAATTATTTGAAAAATTAATTGCGAGATTACTTCATTAAACACTCAAACATTTAATTCTCCTCAAAAACAATTATCAATATACCTATTGCATTAATTTTAAACATGTTAAGTCTGGTAACCAAAGTAATTTTTACAATAAATTCAAAATAAAAATAAATGTGTGAGCGTTTTTTATGATTATTCTGCGTCTATATACCGGATTTGAAAACGGAAACGTTATTAAGCTGATACCTTTAAAATAGGAGAAAAATCATGAACCGTACAATTCTGACCATTGCAATGGCACTTCTGATTCCTGCAGCGCTTCTTGCAGATGTAAAAGTAAAAGTCAGTGCATCACTATCAACCCCGGACATCATCTTCGTTGATGACCCCTGGTTTGAAGAACGTGAATGCAGCGATGTAAATGCCCGTATGTCCTTTGAATATCAGTGGACTATTAATCATGGAGTACGTGTGTTACACTATAGAGAAGTACGTTTTACCCCGTTTAACAGTGCCTGGGTTTTTGGACCCTGGATGGTACATCATGGACGTTACGTCGCACCTAAGAAACATCACCACAATCACTGGGAGCGTACATTCAGTCATTATGATAATAATCATAATCCACACTACACCTATTTCTATCGTGATGACAGATACCGTGGAAGATCACCGGTGGTAACACACAGATATGAATATCACAACTATAATAACAATAAACACAAACCACATGAAAAATCATACAACCGTTATGAAAAAAAATCAAATCATCCTCATCCGGCCCATCGTAACAACACTGTGGTGGAACGTCACACATATACAGAAAAAAAAGCACCGGTTTACAAACGTTCTGAAGCTCATAACAACAAGAATGCACCGATAATCAAAGTAACCGAAAGAGAACGTGTCAGATAAATAAGTCTTTGGGGCCGGTCAGAATGTTTCCGGCCTTGAATTTTCTACGAATCAAACAACCACCAAAAAGCTTTACAAACAAAGAGGTAGCTATGCGTATTCCAGCACTAACACTTACAGTACTGATCATGATTTCAACCATGATGTTTACAGGATGCCAACTTGATCTTATGTCAAGTATTGAGATTGAAGATGACCCGGTTGTGGTAGTTACAAATCCGCCGCAAGTCTACCATGTCAATGCGTATGTTGATATTCCATTTCCTGTAAGAGAATTGATTGCCAACAGAGTAAAAGGCTACAGCATGCCTCCTGTTGACCGGTACGGTTATGTACTCTACCCTACTGATGTTATCAAGGATGGAAATAATATTCCGTCTTATGTAAAAGCCGATATTAATGGTGATGGTTACTATGATTACGCCTATATGTTTTCAATAGTATCCTACGACAGAAATTACTGGCGCCTTACTACAAAACTTATCATTGTAACAAGTAACGCCTATGGTTATGAAATCGGCACAGAAATAAATCTTGGCACAGTAAGCGGTCCTACAAGTAAACCTGTTGAAGAGTACTGGGGCATACGCCTGCTTAAGAGTGGTACACATACAGTTACAGTAACAAAAAATGGATATGAAAAAGAAACAATTGTTGAACTCAAGTATGATGGAATCTATCTTGCAAGTATCGATCCTGCAGAGCGTTCTGTGTTTTACGCTGACAACAACGGCGTTCACGAATTGGCTCTTGATATGGGATCAATCGCTAAAAAGGCAGCAGACAGAGCTGACCGTGTTATCATGGTGAAATAAGTAACGATTTGTAAAGTGTTAAGGTGATGGTTGTTTGGGGTGGAGGTCCGGTGTAGTATCGGGCCTCCTTTTTTTATGATGAAGCTGTTGTGCACCTGAAAATAAAATTACACAAAATATTGTTTTCAATAATTCCAGAATATAAAATTTTATTAGTACCAGTCATCAAAGGATACTATGTGACAAAAAATTACATTCTGATTGATTTTGAAAATGTACAGGAACATGATTATGCCTCGATAATTAATCAAAATATCTACCTTAAGATTTTTCTTGGAGAGCATCAAAAACACTGTCCAACTACCATGGTAACACAATTACAAAAATTTGGTGAGCATGTCGAATGGATTCAAAGAACCGGTAATGGACACAACGCACTTGACTTTCACATCGCGTTTGTACTTGGAGAATTATTTTCAGCAGAACCATCCTCACACTATTTCATCGTATCTAAAGACAAGGGGTTTGATTCTCTTATTGCATACATTCTATCGAAACATAAGCAATGCAGAAGAGTAGAGAACATAGCAGAACTGAAAGCTCTAATTAATGAAACAGTATCAAAAGTAAAAATTATAGATGCCAATTACGTAATTACCTGGTTAAAAAAAGCTCCGAAATCAAGACCATCAACGCTTAAAAGTTTACAGAGTGGAATAAGTTCTCTTGGTAAACCAGCAAAACTAAAACCTGACATAGTAGCCAAAATAATCGATGTACTGAAAGTGAAGTCAATCATTACAATAAATGATACAAAAATTTCCTATCACTGCTGAATCCAGATTTATTTGTTCATGCTGATTTTAATTTACGGATAATACCTGAAAATATTACCGCTATCAGGAATATGCTTCATCACATCATCACTGATCTCTGTGAGTTGTTTCAGGGCAGAATCTGATGCCTTACTATCAAGTAGTGATACATTTTGACGTGCCTGCAGAGGGTTTCTCGCCCCTGCCAGTGCGGAAAGTACAGTCTCTTTTTGTAATACCCACTGTACCGCAAGTGACGCCAGTGAAACACCTTCATGTTGTGTAACTTTTTGCATCTCTGAAACTGCATGGTACACATGCGGCCATACATCAGGTTCAAAAAAAACAGTACTGCGCCGGTGATCAGCTTTATCAAAAACAAAATCATAAGGGAATTTACCGGTAAGAATACCCTGGGCTAACGTACTATAGGTGATTGTTATTATCCTGTTTTCCTTACAGTAAGGTAAAACATCCCGTTCCGGCCATCTCCACAGAAGGCTGTAACAAAGCTGATGCACATCTATGGGGCCGGCCCGCATACAGTCAATCATCTGTCCAACAGAGAAATTGCACACACCAACAGCGCGTATTATCCCTTGACGTTTTAATTTTTGAAGGATTTCCATGACAGGAGCATATTCGATACGTGATGATGGCCAATGGATATAGTATAAATCAATGTAATCAATTTTCATTCTTTTGAGACTTAATTGCACTGCCTGCTCTATCTTATGAGGTGGCCTGCAGACTGTTTTTGATGCAATAAACAGTTTTTCACGATGTTTACTGATAACTTTGCCAATAAGCTCCTCGGCATGTCCATGTCCATATGCCTGTGCTGTATCAATATGAGTAAACCCGAGCTTCATTCCTTCCCGCAGCGCATCAATGGAATCACTATCACTCTGTAAGCCCCAATCGTTCCCCCCAATCACCCATGTACCAAATCCTACCCTTGATACCTCTTTATCACCCCATCTTATATAGTCCACCGGACACCAGCTTTCACTTTGTAAATAACAGAAACATATGCTACACCAAATCTACTCAAAAATACTATTACCCTGCAATATTCAAATCAATTTCATCCGTTTACATTGATAACCATTATTAATAAAGTAGTTACTTATCTATAACAAAAAATGTATTTTCAAATCGTTATAAATCAACTTGGAGCAGAAATGAAAAAAGCAGTTACAGAGATTTTGAAAGCAATCGGTGAGGATCCGGAGCGTGAGGGTTTAAAGGATACTCCAGAACGGGTTGAAAAATCATATGGTTATCTGATGCAGGGGTATAAACAGGATCCCGATAAAATTTTAAGAAGTGCAATATTTCATGAAGAGTGCAATCATATGGTGATTGTGCGGGACATTGAAATTTATAGTATGTGTGAACATCATATGCTCCCATTTTTTGGCCGATGCCATATCGGATATATCGCACATAACCGGGTATATGGAGTAAGCAAACTTGCCAGACTTGTTGATTGCTTCGCAAGACGCCTTCAGGTACAGGAACGGTTAACTCAGCAGGTCGCCTCGCATCTGATGACACCGATTGATGCTGAAGGGGTAGGAGTTGTCATTGAGGCACAGCATTTATGTATGATGATGCGTGGAGTGTCCAAACAAAATTCTAAAATGATTACCTCGGCAATGCTTGGAAGTTTCAGATCAGAAAATGCGACACGAAATGAGTTCCTTCGCCTTATTGGAATGGAACGTTCCTGACAATGTTACCGATCGATTGATTGTCTGCTGTTAATATTTAATTTATCAAGTATCTCAATGAGACTTTTTTTCCTGAACGGCTTGGCAATACTGGCACTGAAACCACTCGATTGAGGGTCAGCTATTACAGGGTCATCTGAATAGCCACTTGCAGCAATCACAATTGCATCAGAATTCATTTTCCTTATTGCTGTTACCGCTTCCCGCCCACCTATTCCACCTGGAATTGTCAGATCCAGAATTGATATGGCAATAGGATCATTTTTTTCTATTGATTCCTTATATACACTCAATGCTTCCTCACCATTGTGAACTTTTACCGGTGTATAGCCGAGTGATACAAGAATATCCCCTACAATGTCAAGTAAAAACTCCTCATCGTCCATGATCAATACTTTTCCTTCACCCTTATGAACAATAACTTCTGGATTTATTGTATTGTTATAGCTCATCTGTGATGCCGGCAGGTATAAATGAAATGTAGATCCAATTCCCTGCTCCGATTCAACACTGATATTGCCATCATGACGTTTAATTATTGAATATACCGTTGAAAGACCAAGGCCATGCCCAGTCTGCTTTGTTGAAAAAAACGGGTCAAAAATGCGGGATAAAATCTCCTTTGGCATCCCAATCCCCTGATCTGTGATTGAAATATGAATATACGTTTGATTTACAGGTGTCATTTCCGGGGGAAGTTTTGCCACATCAACATTTTCTGTTTTAATGATTAATTTACCTCCAAGCGGCATAGCTTGTTTTGCATTAATTACAATATTGTCAATTACTTGTGCAATCTGATTTTCATCACAATCACAATTGCTAATTGAATTACCAATAATAATTTCAGGTACAATGTTTGATCCGCTTAATGCAAATTGTGCACTATTTCTTATAATTGGAGTCAGATCCTGAGCCTTGCGAACCGGCGATCCGCCTTTGGAAAATGTTAAAAGCTGCATGGTAAGTGCTTTTGCTCTGTTGAACACATTCATCGCTTTTGTCAATTGACCTGAAACTTCATCATATTTACGATTTGCAACACTGTCAATCGCCATATCGATATAGCCAAATATTCCACCGAGAAGATTATTGAAATCGTGAGCAATACCTCCCGCCAGTACTCCAATAGATTCCAGTTTTTGCGCACGAAGCATATTTTCCACAAGTTTCTTTTTTTCTGTAGCATTCCGAAGAACAATTACCACACCACCGACAACTCCCTCAGCATTGCGAATCGGTGTGCCGCTTAATTCTATTGAAAGCACAGTACCATTTTTTGCATAAAGTAAGGTAGCATCTGTAAACTCCACAGTTTTACCTGCTTTAACAATTTGATTAACCAGTTCGTTATATGCAGTTTTAGTATTTTCATCAAAAACATGCAGCACATCATTAACATTGTGGGTATCAGCATCATCGCTGCTCCAGCCGGTAAGAATTTCAGCTGATTTATTCATCATGACAATATTACCCTGTAAATCCGTTGTAATCACTCCATCAGCAATACTTGCAAGAGTAATTTTGAGACGTTCTTTTTCATCAAGAACATGAGCTTCAGTAATTTTACGTTCTGTAATATCAGTAAATAAAACAGCAAACTGACCTTTTTGAGGGCAAAATATCACCACTTGATAATATTTTTTTAAATACAGAACATATTTTTCGAATGTTACAGGTATACCAGTTAATGCAACAGCACCAGAACGTTCTATCCAGACAGGTTCTACGTCTGGATCAATTTCCTTAATTGTATGTCCGATAGCAACTTCTGCTTTTAAACCGGTCTGTTCCTCAAAAGCCGGATTCAAAGTGATAAATCGGTAATCAACAGGAATACCTTCATCGTTGCAGATTATTTCATGCAGTGCAAATCCTTCTTTCATTTCTGTAAAGAGAGATCTGTACCGTTGCTCACTTTTTTGAATTGCTTCCTGACGTTCATGCTCTCGTGTCTGATCCTGAAAAACCATTACAACACCATGGACATTTCCATCACTACCGCAAATCGGGGACCCACTATCTGCAACAGGCGTTTCCCTCCCGTCTCTTGATACAAGAATCGTATGATTAGAGAATCCGACAATTCTTCCCTCTGTCAACACTTTCTTAACCGGATTATCAACTGGTTGTCTGGTTGACTCGCTAATAACATGGAACACTGTATCAAGTGCTTTACCTTTTACCTCACTCTCTTTCCACCCTGTAAGGTGTTCTGCAACAGCATTCATGTGGGTAACTAATCCATCGCGATCTGTAGATATGACACCATCACCAATACTATATAACGTCGTCCTGAATATCTCGTTCTGTTCGTTAGCCTGACACTCTTTTTCGTAAAGCTGTTTAATCAATCGGCTCTGTCGTGTTCTATAGAGACTGATAGCTACAATAATGCATAATATAATTAGTAAAAGTACAATAAAAGCAACAACGCCAATATTTATCAGCAGTGTCTCATATATTTCACTTTTGTTAATTTTACTGATAACAAACCAGGATGTTCCGGGAACTTTTTCAATATCGGCAATAACACTATTACCTTTGTAATCAATACCATGAACCAACCCGGTCTTTCCCTCAACTGCCATTGCAGCAGGAAGATTACTGTTTTGTAACGACAGTCTCAACCGCCAGTTTATATCATTTGTATCAATATGGTTTAAATAAAGTACACTGTCCTTTTCCTGACGTACAATCATGACTTCTGCTGTCTTACTTTTCCCCGGCCATTCTCTGAAAAGCGGAAACACAGAGATTTCGGGATCGATTCTGAAAACAAATATACCGGATATCTCACCTGTGTTTAAAATTACCGGTGCAAAAATATCATGATGAATGACATTATGATATTCGCACATGTAAAGGTCAAGCAGCAGAACATCATGCCTGTATGCACATTCCTGAATCTGTGGAAGATATGGGCTTTTAACAAAATCACTATCCAAAGGATTTAGAAGATTATCACCTTGCAGCGATATTAATTTTATCTCTTTACAATTAAAAGCATCACGTAACAAATACATGAATTGTATAAGTTCATCACGCAGTTGCGGATTGAACTTATCCTTTTTCCATTGTTCAATTCCTTTTTTTATGTATGGAGATTCTGCAATAATGCTAATGTCAGCCATCCGTTCTGTATGAAACTGAACAACCTGATCACGCTTAAATTTATTGACAGCATGCAATTCTCCGTAACGTGCATTTAGTGTACTGTTATATTCACTCTTAATAAAAATGTATCCCAGTACAATGAGTATAATCGATAGAAGCACAATGAAAATTACCGTTTTTTTCAGTTTTTTCGACATATTGCGTATGTTCTCCTGCAAATGCAAATTATAAACCGTATGTCAGCTTATCTCCTGTCTGACGATATCACCTGGTTTATAGTATTTCAATAGACTTACTGAGGATTTTATAATAACCAGTCCCAAAGTTTCCATAACCATCTCATATGATCGAATTGATTGTACAACATTTTGATTTTATAGTAAATATCCATTTGCTGTTTTTTATCATTGAAGCATTATTTTTTAATCCACCATTGTTTCGGAATGATGTATCGTATCAAATTCTTATTTATGTATTACTGCAGACATAGTAAATCCATCTTTACATCACCAAATAGTTATGGTATACTATTTTCTGCCAGAATTACAGCAATCTACATAATACGTAAGTTTAGATAAGTGATACATTTGAGATGAAACATCAGGATGTGTTGCAACAAATCTCATTAATCAAAACACAACAAAAACTAATGCAGAAAACTGAATTCAGGATTATCAGTTCATTTAATATTTTAGCAGGATCATCAAAAACAACTTTGTTTTACCTAATGATATGATTGTATTTTACAGTCTCATTAAGAACACTTTAATAAGGAGCTACCAGTCATGGCAGAGCATGTTCAATTTAATAATGTCAGTATAATATCAAAAGCTAATGTATACTTTGACGGAAAAGTGATAAGTCACACAATTTTATTTAATGATTCATCTAAAAAGACTCTTGGACTGATCTATCCTGGAACGTTTAAATTCAACACAGGTGCTCCGGAAAAGATGGAGATTATTTCAGGCAAATGTGCCGTTAAATGCGCTGGTGAAACAAGCTGGAAAACCTATGAAGGAGGTTCTTTCTTCAAGGTCGCCGGCAATTCATATTTCGAAATTACAGTCGAGTCCGGTATCGCTGAGTATATCTGTTCATTTGAATGAACATATCATTCAGCGCTATCTCATTGCCGCAATCGTAATGGACTACAATAAAAATTCTGAAACGATTGCGGTAGCATCCACTTATCATCAATAAAAATTGTATCAATCTCTGCTGTTGTAATTACCGTGGCGGATGAATTACAAGTTTTTTTATTTTGCTTTTTGTCATTTTCTGAAATGCGGTATTGTATGCCGAGACCTGGTAAAGATAGATGTTGGGACTCAGCAGATTACCAGCCTGATCACACCCATCCCATACAACTCCATTTTTTGCATCATTGAAAGTGCGAATAAGCTTACCGCCTAATGTGTAGATTTTTACATATATTGTACCAGGTAGAATTTCTGACGTTGTATTTGATGGATAAAAATAAAAACGTGTTGTCTGCCCCATCCTGAAAGGATTGGGGTAATTAAGAACCTGGCCCAGTTTTATCTCTTCTTTTTCTGTTACTTCAAGTGTAAATTTCTTCAGTGCAATATTTCCGATAAGGTCACGTGCATAAATATGCAATTCATATGTTCCCGGATTGATTTCATTCTCTTCAATCTCAATAGTTGCTGCACCTTCCCTGAAATCACCCTCTTTAAACTGAAATTTATTATTAATTGTTTTACGGTTGATAACTCCGGGAATATCAACTATTAATCCTTCATCCGGTCCACTACCGCTGACATCAATACCACTTTCGTCAAATAGATCTATTTGTAAACTAAACGGAAGCATGGTAGTAATTTTATCCGTCAACGACATATCAACACTTGACATATTAGCATTATCATATACCGGACGAATTGAGATTTTTGGCCCTGTAGTATCAGTACTTGTGGTGGTGTCGATTCCGGTTCCATGAAATATGAGTTTTTTATTTACCCCTGTCGCAATATCTTCAACACCGTCTTTCCATGTATATGCAGTGAGTAATACACCCGGTTTATCAAAGGAAATATTTTTCGGCATATATACTTTCTGTTCGAAAGTACCCTTAACTACTGCTGTTTTGCCAATAAAAACCGGAGTCCCAGGCATCAGATATCGTTCATCCCTCAATCCCCCATCCTTACGGGAAGCAGTGTCCGGTGCATTAAACAGACTTATTTTTACATATGCGGGTGTCTGTTCGGATCCATATGCTACATCGGTTGCCTGTGCTTTATTTTTTACCGTTCCTTTTATGACTATCTGCGAAAGTGCGGCGATTGAATCAATTACGTTATTATCTTTTGTATATACACCCAGTTCTATGGTTTTGTCAGATCGGACAAATTGTATTGACGGATCACCAAGAAGACTGTACACTTTATTCCCCGATGATACACTAATTACTTTTGCTCTGAAAAAAGCATCTCCGACACATGTTTTTGATGCATCAAAAAGGTTTTTATAGAAATCAAGCGCAAGCATCTCGTTTTCGCTTGCGTATGCCAAACGTGTACTTGAGATAGCAGCTATTGCTCCAGCACCGTCAGTCTTTACAAGTGCAGCAGACAGACAATCTTCTCCTGGAATGTCAAATTTCCCCACGGAACAGGAAAATGATGATACCAGTGGATACTGTTTGCGATTTGTCATTGACGCTATATTTTCTTTTCGTAAAACATGTTCATCAGCCCATAATACCTCTGCGCCATGCCCGAAATAATTCACATACGCAACACCATTATTAATCTCATTCAAAATTGCCTGTGTCGCACCAGGTTTTTCTCTGGCCGCATTCCATTCATATTCAAATAAATATGCCTTGCGAACATCCATTGACGGCCACTTTGACCACATGGTATCAGCGACCTTATCGGAAGATTTGTGATGAGGATTTGAATTCATGATACCATCATAGCTGTCTCCCTGCATATCGTCATCTGCTACAAGCAACGCCCGGTCTCTCCATCCACTGTAATCGGCTACAACAGGATCTTCCATTTCAATTATCTTTTTTACCATGATTGCAGCCTCTCCGGCAGTTTTACATGGAAATCTGCCAATCACGCACTGTGGTCTGGCTCCATTTTGAAACGAAGAGTTTGACGAATCGGGCTTCGTATACGTGAAAAAATCCTCCTGCAATAATGAAGAACTCTGATATATGGGTATAAAGTCCGTTTCAGATGTCTTATATCGTTTTGGATCATAATGCCCTGAACCTACAAGTACAGTGAAAAGCAGATTATCTCCATTTGTCCAGTTGTTTTTAACATAGGCAATAAAATTACGGATTGCCACCGGATCCTTGCTTCCCCCATTAAAAAACTTGTATACATCATCAATAAGAACAATTACCGGATTCTTAAAGCCCATTTTTCGCTTATGTGTACTCAGTTTTTCACATTCACCAATAAAATCCTGATGCGTAATGATCAGATAATCAGTGTTGTTATTGACAGAACGAAGATCTGTCACCACAGATGGACTTGAAATTATTGAAGGCATCTGAATATCTGGTTCTGCTATAAATCCACTATCTGTGCAGACAAAAT
This sequence comes from Fibrobacter sp., assembly GCA_012513915.1. Lineage (GTDB taxonomy): Bacteria > Fibrobacterota > Chitinivibrionia > Chitinivibrionales > Chitinispirillaceae > JAAZBG01. The sequence goes on along the minus strand of JAAZBG010000327.1, from coordinate 30,850 downwards.
ACCTTGTTCCGATACTACCGGTATCTGCCCAGGTGACTGTATCAGTAAGGGACATTTTTAACGTATCAATTATAGTCACAGAATCTTCAGCCGCATTAATTCTGAAGATGTAAACATTCCTGCCTTTAACTCCGGATAAGCTGTACGCAACGATACTTGGATCTCCGCTTGAAAATGCAGTCATGGACGTAACTTCACTTGTCAACTGGAGTCTGGATGAGTATTCAAAGGTAATATCATCAAGTTCATAAAAAGAATCACCTGAATAGGTAAAATCAATTGCTAAAGTCCTGCTCCCCCACTTTTTAACAGGGTAGGTATATATTGAATCCCTTTTCAGTAGTGAATCTGCAAAAATCACATTAAGTCCGTCATGATTCGTACCAAGATACATCAAACCGGGTTTAGTTGTGTCCAGTTGTGGAAAATCAAAAGTATATTTAAATGCGCGGTCGTTACTTTTGAGTTTCTGCCAGACCCATCTGTTTCCACCTTCGGAACCGGTTTCCCGCAATTCCGAACGCTTCGCATATAACCTGTTTGTAAATGATGAATAATTTACAAGTGGATTTTGTGGTTGCGTGAACTTTGAATACGAACGTCCATCAGAATTTCCTACTGTCAACCAATAGGTACGATAGAGATCATAATGGTTGATCTTGAATCTGTACCCATAATCATAAACCCAATCAGACGTACCGCTAACATACGCAAGACAATAATCAAGACTGTCAACATAGCCGTTTCCATTACTATCAACCCGAATCATCGGAACTTCTGTTATTCCTGCCGGAATGGCACCCTCTTTTGGTATATCTGTTGAAAGCATGCCTTTTGTCGAAGCATACAATAACACCTTTGAAATCGGAATTGATGTTCCAAAAATCTCACGGAGTTTTTTTCCTGAAATTTTTACAACACCATTCTCATTTATAGTTCCCTCGTTTAGTTTCGAGAATCCATCACCAATCTTAAAAAACGCTGTTTTCTGTGTTACTGGCAAAGGATATTGTTCAACACTCTTTTTGCCAAGCCTTGACGTCTTTACCCATGCACCGGCAACATCTGCATTCAATAACAGTTTTGACATCATTGTTGAGAACCGGGATTCACTGCGTGCGATTGATACCATTGACACAGATGGATATGTAATTGTCACCTTTGCTTTACGTAAAAAAACAAGTGAAGCGTTAAGATGATTATATTCCACAGGCTTTATAACTATCTGTGCAGTCCGATAATTTCCAATCATCGAATATACTGGCTCACTGATCCATTTTGATGAAAAACGTAATGTACTTCTGGCACTGCTGTCGTTATTATGCCGTAATGAATTATTTAAGTAAATTTGACTGGTTTCAACAGGTTCTATTGCAATTTGTATCTGACCGTTTAACGGAACTCCAAGAAGAAATGAATATCCAGGAATCGATGGTTCATTAAATTGTGCAACATCAACGTTCTGCCCCACAAATCCCAGAGAGATCAACCTTTTATCGCCTTTTACATAGGATGTTGTATCAACATCGGGTAGATTCCACTCAAACTCTAACTTTTCACGTGTGTTTGTGATAATAGAAACCTGGGCAATACTGCCAATACTTATAACTGCTAACCAGACAATACATGCAATTTTTTTCATAAGTCTTCTTTTAAGTGTTTAAAATTTAAGCAATTAAAAATGCTGGTAGAAAATAATTTCTCCCACAGATTAATAATAATAATAAGTACGGAAAACAGAAGGAGTATATTGTGATGATTTAACTGTGAATTGTCTATTGACACGCAGGATCATTGAATTTAAAAAATTTACAAGGATTTTGTATGCCCTGGCAAAGAGTCGGCGCAAAAACCAGGCCGAATTACAGCCTGATAATTTTACGCATCAATCACATAATCAGGGAATCATTTGTGAACAATAATTTTGAATGAACACGCTTGAATCCCGGATCTGAATGTCCTTTAGGTACGAATTTTTTTCCTCTCAACGCTCTGTCCGTTTCCGAGAATAATATCATACCACCTGAACGCGCTTCGAAGTGCATTCTTTGTATGCCGTTTATCCCTGATATTCATCAGATGCTCATGCATTCTTTTTGACTGAAGCACAAACGCTTCCATATTAGCCTCGACAAGCTGAGGAAAAGGTGCGCCATCTGTCTCGATAGATAAAAATGGAAAACGATCAAGGGAATCATACATTGACGTTTTATTTTCCCATCCCGGCATTCTTCTCTTTCCATCAACGTTCATTTCCCTTTTAAGCACAGCCTCAGAGACGCGTGACGGCATACATCCAAACGGCCCGATAGATATAACTCCACATGAATCGTGAAGAATTTCCCTCATCCCAAGACCAACGGTAAGAACCGTTTCGCCTCGGAAATGTTCATTTACAAGATGTGAAACACCTTTGATGGTTTTTTCAACCTCAACCATCTCGAATTTGTAAAGTTTACTTGTTGAGAGAATTGATTTAATACGCCACTCCCACCACTCCTGAATCTGGGCAGTCAAACGCATTTTTATCTGATCTTTAATATTAAACGATCTTTCTCCAAGCCCGGTGCTAACGACGTAATTGCTGTAGCACATAAACTCGCTTACCGGTGCGACCCTGACCATAAAACCATTTTTCTCAAGGTAATCAACAACGTTTTGCCGCGAGAATTCATCTTTTCTAACATATATTTCACCAATAAGCGATACTACCGGTACATTCTGAGGATCATTCTCAAGTGGTATTTCAGATAATTTGACGGCGATGGTGGAGAGTAGTGTTGTCAACCTTACCGAGAGTCTCCCTTCAAAGTAAGAAAGGATTTCATTCCAGCAGGATTCAAAAACAGCCGATGCCTTTTTCCTGTCTTTTGCTGTAACTGTCAACATACTACGGATATCACTGAATACATCAGCGATCAGAATGGCCTGCCAGGCTTTCAGTAATGTACGTGCGCCCATTCCACCATACTGGTTTTCATCAGTAACGGAAAGTACTGCAACATCCCTGATTTCGTGTTTTTCAATCAGCTGTTCCATTGCTGTGCCGTATTGTCCAAGCCGGCAGGGGCCACCGCCTGTTGCCATAAGGTAAACAGTTACTTTATCATTGTTTTTCTTGCTGATATGATCAATAAGCGAACCAGTAGTAAGTATGTATGGTAAACACTCTTTACATGTAGTGTTTTTTCTGCCAGTCAAAAAGACGTTATTATCAGGAACAGGTACAGCACTCGCATTAACCCCCAAGCCTCTGAATACCGCTGCAGCACCCTCGGCGCTAAGCTTTCCCATTGACGGAATAATCATCTCGACTTTTTCATGTGTAAGTGGGTACTCAACTCCATCAGAAGAGACAATTCTAACCTCCTTGCCAATATATACCGCTTTTGCCGGCACGTATGATGTTTTTTCAGTTACAACTTTTTTCAACCTGCGATAACGTGTTATAATATCAACAGCAGCCTCTATTCGTGTGTCAATACCGGCATCCGCAGTATGCTGATCGAGTTCAAGGGTAAGTGATGGTTTATCTTTCATGAAATTTCTAAAGTAGCCAAGAAGGAATGAGTCTGGACCACAGGAAAAATTAGTGATGTAAAAGCCGAAAAGATTCTCATGATCCTTTACGAATTGTGAGGATTTCATCAATTTCTGTCCCATTCCCCAGTACATCTTATGATGAACCTGATAATCAGAAGCAGGAAGCATATCATGAGGGATTATTACATATCCGCGTGATGCTACTTTATGAGGTATACCCATATTAGTATCACCTGTAAATGCACTGTATGGTCTTCCAAACAGTACAACACCAAATGTGTCTTTGTTTTTATCAAGATACGCAAGAGCTTTTTTGCCATGTTCAATAAGCTCCGCTTCAAATCCGCGCTGTTTCAGGCATGCCCATTTAAATGCCTCTTTGGCACTCTTTTCTGCAACGCCCATCTTCTTTGCCATATCGACAAATGTCTGTTCCTCAGACTCGTATCCCTTGTCAAGTCTCAATACTGGTGACAATACGACAGCAGCTGATTGTTCAATTTCTTTTCGAAACGTTGCCCGCAGATAGTAAGATTCTCCCTGAACAAATACGCATGTTTTACTATATGTAGGTACATTTTTTACCTCAATCTGTGTTACATGAGGAAGGAACATGTAATCCGGCTTCATCTTTAGTAAATTTGCAAAACTGCCATGACTTATTTCCGCCGGAAGACAAAATGCAGATTCAATCCGTGATATTCCTTCCGGATCAATTTCATCAGAAAGTATTACCCTGTATCCTAATTTATTGAAGAAATTAGAATACAACGGATAAAAAGAATGTGTCAGAAAGGAACGCACAATCCCAACTGTTCGTGATGGTTTATCCAGATTCAAATTATTGTCTTCTGACAAAACACCATATTTCCCGTAAAGTAATTTCTGACGTAATGCAACATAATCGAATTGTTCTGTATCAACCTCCCGATTGAGCCTTATATTATAATATTTATTACAAACGCCTCCGAATGGATACACTTTTCCTTCAATGCGGATACGGGAAATCTGACACTTTCTATCACATTTTTCTTTTCCACCCTGACAAGTAAAAGCGCTTTCTCTGATAGCATCACGATTGATAAGCTCATCAAGATTAAACTCGCAGGCATTTGAAATACCCAGCTTGATTCTGTTTTCAACTTCCAGTGCGACACCATACGCACCTGTCAACCCAGGGTCCGGCGGTACGATAATGCTGGTATTCATAAGTGATGCGATAGCGACGGGAACCGCTTTATTGTAACATACACCACCCTGCATAAATATTTTTTTCCCAACCGGACGTGAACCCTTGACACGATTCAAGTAGTTAAGGCCGATAGAATAGACAAGACCGCCAAGAATATCATTTTTACTTACCCCCTCCTGTGCTGCAATTTTTATATCACTCGATATAAAAGCAGAGCACTGATCGGTGAAGTTGGGTGGATTGTATCCCTCAAGTGCCAACGATCCAATCATCTCTGTTGCAATGTTCAATGATTCTCTTGCAGATTCCTCAAGAAAGGAGCCGGTTCCTGCACTACATGCCTCATTCATTGCGTAATCAGAGGGTACGCCACTTGTAAGATAGGTATATTTCGCATCCTGTCCGCCAATTTCAAATATAGTGTCAACATCCTTGTCAAAATGGGTAGCAGCAGTAGCATGAGCAATGATTTCGTTGATAATATTATCTGTCAATGCATGAAGACCTGCAATCTGCCTTCCGGAGCCGGTAACTCCAAGACCGTTAATTGTGATTTTTTTATCACCAACCTGGGATTTAATTGACTTATAGCATTCAATTGACGCATTTACAGGATCACCATTTGTACGTAGATATATTGACGCAAGTATTTGCAAATCAGATCTACGCACAAGTACCGACTTTGTCGTTGTCGAACCGACATCCAAACCAAGTATGCACTCATCTCCGTTTTGTACAACGTCTCTGCATGATTCCTTGAATTCAACTAAATGTACAGCATCCTTAAGCGGCTTATGTGTTTTAAACGACTGTTCATTTTTAATTATAATCGCGTTAATATCAGGATTAAAGACTTTGCAGTCATGCTCTGATGCCCACACAGCTGCACCCAGAGCTTCAAAACAGTCTGCATGGTCAGGAATAACAAGCTTTTTAAAACGGGATCTCAATATGTCAACCATTGCATGATTATTTGATCCACCACCGATCACTGCTGCAAAATCACTTTGTAAATCCTTGACAAGATCAGATATTTTATCGGCCATCATTAAACATAATCCGGCAGCTACATTTTCACGCAATTCCCCTTTATTCAATGCATGTGTACAGTCACTTTTACAAAATACACTGCAGCGACCTGCAATTTTATGAGGTGCACCCCTGGAAGCCATCTCAACAGCTTCTTCAAGAGTCAAACCCATACGCCGTATCTGTTGAAGAAAAAACTCCCCGGTTCCTGAAGCACATTTATTCCCTGAATGTACAGCGTTTATTCCGCCTTTTGATGTTATCGTATAGACAAGTTGCGTCTCCCCCCCGGAACTTACAACCAGATCCGGGTATTCTCCATTGACAAATGAAGACCTTATCGCATACTCAAGCGCTTCCGGCTCGGAAATACTGGTCAGATTGATATGATTTCTAAATGCGCGCCCGGTGACCGCAACCCTTGTTATTTTCTCAGTCTGGATACTTTTTACATAATTAGAAAACGCACTTCTTGGATTTCCTTCATGGGCTACACGAAACGTACTCTTAACATTTACTTTTTTATTGTTAATATCTGCAATTACACATTGCATTGTCGTCGAGCCAAAACAGATACCTAACGTTCTCATCACTACTCTCTTTATGAAATGTTAATAATGACAAAGTGTCAAAGTACATAATACTATTGTACACTAATGACATAATAAATTTTATTGCAGTTGCATTATGGATCTTACGCCTATTAAAATGTAATATACGTATTGTAGAATCAATACATAATCATAAAAAATTGATTAAAATTAAAAACATTATATCAACTGATATGAATTGATTATCACAAATAGTATTTTTGTAGGTTATCAGGGTATTCAAAAAAGCTCTTTAATAGTCTTATTTGCTTATATTTCAATGGTTTGCTAATATAAAACACATTTTGGTGCATTAAAACGAAACCAATTGAATTGCTACAGAGTATATGTAAAGAGCAGGCATATACAAAGGAAAGAACAGAATGTTTTATAAAAAAGACGACTCACAATCCATGGAACGTTATTCATCAGCCGTTACACTGTCTGATATGGAAGTTTTCATTTTTCCTGAACTTCTGTATGCATTGATGCTTGCAAACATTATGTCGCCTCGTCTCTGGAAATGGAAAAATGATCCATGGTTCAACTCAATTCACAAAGCGGGTCCAGTTAAACGAATGCAGCGATTGAAACAATATATAATGGATCATTTTTCATTCAATCTTGATCTTGATACATGGGGCCTGACCGATAAGAACACAGAGCTTTCGCGCTTTAATGCTTTTATCAATCAAAAAATTCTTTCAGAAAGTAATGCCCTTTTTGGTTACGAAGGAGACAAGTACTATTTCGATATTGACATCAGAAAGCATTTTGGACTTGATAAATACAATTCAGATGTTATTCCCTACTGGAAGACAGAAACGCTTGAAGCAATGGAAGCATTCAGGTACAAAGACGGCTATCCTGCCGGAGCTGGTGAATGTGTATCTCTTGCTGCATTATATGCATCAGGTTCTTTTGTAGTAGGAGATATTCCACTTCAATCAATATACCTTTTTGCAACACCGCTCCATTCACAAAATTTTATTGACATCAAAGATGGTATTATTACTAACAACCGGCGTATTGTTACAAAAAACATGTGGTATAACGGTACAGAACTCAGTGCAAAAGCCAGACGTGCACTGGAAAATGAAAAAGTGACAATCGTCGCAAATAACACCGGGTACATTCATACGATGTACAATACTGCAACAATCAATCCGGATTCATATAAAAACTTTCGCAATAAAATAAAAAATTACCTTAAAACAGAAATTACATTTGAAATTCTTGCTAATTTCCTCCGTCAGAATTCACAGCTTCAGTGCTGTTTTCAGATTGCTCACAGCTGTTGTGGTAAACCGCGATATCTTCCGGCAGAACGGGCATATCAATATGAGCATTCCAGTAAATTCAGAGTCGGTGATACAACGCAGGAGAACCTTCTTCATGAAATTGAAGAGGATGAGTATTATACATCACCACTTCCACATCGAATGATATTAGATGAACTTGAGCTTTTTTTCAATCAAAACAAAGTAATTGTGGATAGTGCATCGACTATCGAGTTGCTTCAGAAATATTTACATCATGAATGTATCAATGTTGTGGAAGTTGTCGAAGATCTAATTACATTTTGTAAAACAAATCCACGACTTCCCGATACAGATAAAGAATGGATCGCTTCTGAGCCGATAAATCTTGACAATGTTAAAAACGCACAGGAAGCATTGGAGAAGGTTTCAGAATTCAGGACTAAAAACATATCGGCAGATCTTGCTTTCAGCGCCTTTCGTGATCTTTCAAGATCTCCGTGGAAACCATTTCTCAAAGCAGCATTTGAACGAAATCCGGTTACTCTTCATGCATTACGTAATGAAGACATACAAACTGCATTTACAAAAATTAATGCACTTGAAAATGAATCAATCTATGATGAATCAACGCGTCTTGCACAGCCCGATGAAGTCTGGAACTTCGGACGCGGGGATGGTCTTGAGAAAGCGTTGTGTTTTATTAATATATTAAAAAAACATTTTCCGCAGGAACACTGCACTCTTGATTATTCAGGAAAGAAAGTGAATGTAAAAGTAAAGAATGCTGATTATACATTCACAACAACTAAACAACTTAATCCTCCCTCAGATGAGGATTTCTTATTTTAATGTTGTAATAATAATCAGTACATACGGACAATTCAGAGAGTAGATTTCGCATCCTTCATTCTGCAGCATTACTCTCTGACTGTTCAATAGTGATATGAAATTAATCCGGCGATGAACCTGACATTTCTATCTTATCTTCACGAGCATGAATATCAGAATAAAGAAGGTTAACTTCACGCTCTGTAGCAGGTCTGAACTTACCAATCTTTTCGAGTTCTGCGACAGGTACGTTTGATTCAAGTGCATTTTTGTATTCTTCTGTATAGAATAGTTCAATTGAATCAAATACCGGTTCATTATTGAAACGCATGGAAAGAAGTGCATTTATTTCAGGCATAGTCAATGAACGGTTTTTTGAATTCTGACGCTGCCGCTCAACCTTGGCATACAGTGATGGAAATTGCGATTTTGCAAAATCATTTGCCATTTCTTTTCCCTTTCGGTAAACTTTTATTCCATAATCATACATTTTTTAATGTATGATTTTTTATCATCATCAATAAAAAAATCTTTATACTATACAGACTTATCTTTTATGACATATACTCTGCGTCCGGATGACACACAAAAACACCGAGTGTTGAATGCTCCGGATCCATCTGAAATCCGTCAGTCAGTATAATCCCCAATCGTTCTTCACCAGCGATTATTTCGAATAATTTTTTCTGGTCTTCAAGTGATGGCAAACCGGGATAACCAAAACTGTATCGGCGTCCTCGTTTCGAGTCGATAACAAGCGCTTTTCTAATCTCTACAGTTACCTTATCAGCAAGACTTTCAACCAGATAATTTCCAATTCCATTGAGTAAATATCCCTTATTATATTTATCTTCCTTTTGAAAAAGATTCCTGCAGTAATCTCCGATCTTTTTCCCAATTGTTACAATTTGTACACCAAGAATATCTCCTTCCGGACGCAAATAATCGGCTATTGAACGATTATTCTTTTTAGGCATCCTCGGAAACACAAAGGAAGCAATTTCTTCGTTGAAATTACCCGGATCAAGCATAATTACCCTGTTATTTTCTGCTATGACCGGAAAAAACGAATAATAACCACGGGCATCAATCAGATCATTCTCAATAATTTCATCACGTAAGGTGTTGAATGATGGAAGAAATTCTTTTTCGACAACCTCATCATATTCCTTACTGTCAAGTTTACCACCAGCCCATTGAGCTTTAAACAACCGTTCTGTGTTGATAGAACTCAAAAGTTGGTTTACATCCCAAACAAGCATCTCCCCTGTTCCCCAGAACGGAGGCTCCGTGGGTGCTTCATAGGTAAGTTCCACCGCAGTATGTTCACATGTTACCGCTACACTTTGCGGTTTTCCTGCTGAATCTGTTTTACCTGAAACAATACGTCCAGATGCCAATTCATCAAGCATCCGTGATGCATCAAACGCATCGCGGGCATAAAACACACCACCCTCATATACCTTGTCGTCAAGAATTGCTATTCGCTGAGCGAAGTCTTTATTGACCGCCGCACCACCAATAAATACAGGGATGTTAATCCCTTCTTTTGCAAATGCCTCAACACATAAACGCATCTGTTTTGAAGTCGTAACAAGCAGCGCCGATAATCCTACAGCATCAGGTTTTTCCTTTTTAACAGATTCCAGAATCGTCTCAATAGCGACCTGTTTTCCGAGGTCGATTACAGCATATCCCTGATTTCGTAAGATAGACCCTACAAGATTTTTCCCGATATCGTGAACATCACCATAAACAGTCGCGAGGATAATTTTCCCTTTCGATGCAGCATTTGAACCTTTTAAATATGGTTCCAGTATTGTCACCGATTCTTTCATAACCTCGGCTGCCTGAAGTACAAATGGAAGAATCATTTCCCCGTTTGTCATTTTTTCGCCGACTTCAGCCATAGCTGGCAGAAGAATTGTGTTAAGAATTTCATTTGCTTTTTTCGTTTTTAACAGCGATTGGATCGTTTTCTGTAAATCACGGCGATCGCGTTTCAGAATTGCACATTTTATTTTTTCTTCATCGGAAAGTATGTGCAAAACATTTTCTGAACCATCTACTTTTTCAACAGTCAACTTTTCAAAATAATTGACATAATCAGATAGTGCATCATCAGATCTATTGAACAGAAGATTTTCTGCAAGTGTTCGAAGTCCTGTATCATAATTTTCAACATTATCTTTATGCAGGGGATTAAATATCGCAGCGTCAAGACCCGCTTTTACTGCGTGATACAACATCACATTATTAAGTATCCGGCGTGCTTTCGGCTTTAATCCAAACGAGACATTGCTGACACCCATCACGGTTCTGACTCCGGGCATGGTTTTCTTTATCTGTCTCAATGCCTCAAGACTTTCATTTGCTGCATTTGCAGCCTCTTTTTCACCAGTAGCAAGTGTAAAGACAAGCGGATCGATGTAAATATAATGTTCCGGAAGTCCGAATTCACTGCATGCAATATCCCGCAACTTTCCGGCAAGTTCAACCTTTTTAGCAACGGTTTTTGCCATACCCTCATCGTCAATGGTAAGCGCTACAACAGGTGATCCGAATTGTGCAGCAAGCGAAAGCGTCTTACGGGCATTCACGGCACTATGTTCAAGATTTATTGAATTGATCATCACTGATCCCGGATTGATCTTGAGCGTATCAACCATTACGGACGGGTCTGTAGTATCTATACAAAATGGTGTTGATGATCTATCGGAAAAATACCATACAAGATTTTTCAGCGTTTCCTTCTCGTTATCCTTCTCATTTACAGCGACACATATATCAATTACAGCACAACCGCTGTCAGCCTGTTCCTGTGCAACAAGAAATAACTCTTCTTTATTGTCGTTAAGAATCAATTCTTTTGTTTTTTTTGACCCCTGTGCATTCAGACGTTCACCAATTATTACCGGCCTTTCAATTGACTCAAGATCAATTCCATGGATACCGGTTGATAACCAGCAGCTTGGCCGGTGTAATTCCCTGTATGCGACCTTCTTATCTTTAAGAATATCTGCTGCGGCTTTAATATGTGCAGGAGTCGTACCGCAGCACCCACCAACAACACTTAATCCGTGAACGGTAACAAGCGGTTCCAGTATTTCAGCAAACCCCTGAGGCTCCAGGGCATAAAAAGCTTTACCGTCAATATTTTGCGGCATACCGGCATTAGGCAGTGCAATAACAGGTACTGGAGAATGCCTGAGCAATTTAAGTATTGATGGAGTCATCTCTTTAGGCCCCATTCCGCAATTGATACCTACAACAGCAGCTCCAAGCCCTATAACCGCTCCGAGAAATGATTCAATTCCGCTTCCAAGAAGCATATGACCATTTATGTCGATTGTAATCTGTACCTGAACAGGTATCTTTTTGTCAACACTTCGAATGCCTTCCATTGCGGCACGCACTTCAAGAAGATCCTGTGATGTCTCGATTCTTACGAAGTCAACACCACCGTCAATAAGGGCTGATGCCTGCTCTTTATAGATGTCTACAAGCTGATCGTAATCTGCACCAACAAGATCTGCATTTTTTGATGACGGAAGGTAACCGGTTGGGCCCAGAGATCCACACACAAATCGCTGTATACCATCACTGAAGCTGCATTGATCAATTGCTCTACGTGCATTATTCGCAGCAGAAAAATTTATCTCATGAACACGTTTCTCAAGTCCGTATTCACCCAGTTTCACCCTGGTTCCACCAAATGTATTCGTCTGAATAATATGCGCACCAGCATCAAGATATGCTTTGTGAATCGAAATAAGAACATCCGGACAGTTTATGTTTAATATTTCATTACAACCCGCAGAACTGCCATATACTTTTGGATCAACAGACCTTTTTTGAATCTCTGTTCCCACAGCTCCATCAAAAACAAGCGGAATTCTCTTTTCAATCAACGTAAGATAAGGATGCATCTTCAATTCTTTCCTTAGCTTCATTCCCACACAGCTAACATCGTCATACTATTATTATAACACCGACATTCATGCGAATACAGAAATCAAGCGTAAAAAAATAAAACAGTCATGATTGTTTTCAGCAACCATAACTACACTACTATTGTTGTACTTGGTATAGAATTAACTCAAGTTTAGACCCGAAATGCAATTATTGCATTGTACAGAAACATCCTGAGTTCAATGCATAAAATAATTGATGAACTCAGGGTGCACCTGATAATTTAATCTGCGAGGTACATTAAGCGGGAAACGCCACTTCCTTTTTTATGACCAAGTTCATCTTCTGCTGTTAACCTCAGAATGTATGTTCCACTTGCGAGCTTTTTTAAGGAATGAGCCCCAGGCTGCCAGTTGAAAACATTCAAACCCGGTTTAAGATTCCTGTCAATATTGAAATTCCAGACAGTTCTCCCCATAGCATCAAAGAGGCGGCAATTAACCAGATTAACACCTGTATATGGAATTGTAAACTTTATTGTGAGATTCCCTTTAAACGGGTTTGGATACATCTTCAACAGGGCAAATTCAAGTCCCGTATACAGTGACGCAAACTTTCTTATGTACTGATCAGATCCGGCAAGTAGAATCTGATCCGAAGTTGATCCGGCAGCAACCGTAATTGAGAAACCTTTTGAAACATCGGTTAACTCACCGGTAACCTTATTAAACAATTTGAAAAATTTACCAGACGGAATATTTTCTGTGATTTGACAGTTAATCGTTTTCGCTTCACTGCCATCATTGAGAAATCTAACCGTGTATGTATACCCTTCCTCATCCTTTGCAGCAAACAATTGCCCGCACATTGCATTATTGTCAAGAAATCCAACCTTTACATCAGACATCGTTGGTGGTAACGCAACACTTATTTTTCCCATCGCTTTAAATTCAGGATTATATCCGGCATAAATTGATGTAAAAACACTATTATTACCACTACTGCTGATTTTAAAATTCCAGTCAGACTTGTCAACATACTGTTTAGAAGTCTTTTGAGTTAATTCGCCAAAGAAGGCCGAACGTGCAACCGGCACAGCCGGGATTTTAAGATCAAGGAATTCTTCAGTTCCCGGGGACTCAAATGCTACGGTATACGTTTCTGACAAACTGTCAAGTAGATTTTTCATGGCCAGAGTACTGTATTTAAGTTCTGTTTTATAAACTCCACCCTCTTTGACCCATTCATAAATGCTCAGGCTGATGTTTTTATTGTCACCGTCTTCAATAAGTTCACTTGCCCGGGCGATATCGCCAATTTTTACCTTATATCCAAAAGGCATTGCAAAATCAACATACTGATCTTTTGGAATTCTAATAACCACAGGTTCTTTTATTGACAGCGTTTTTGCAACAGTATCTAGAACGATCGATTGAGCCTCACGTGTTTTTAACCAGAGAAGATTCCCCGGTGTCAGATCAAAAATCGCAGAGTCACCCTGTTTAACCTGATCAAGTTCCAGATATCTGTCTTTCCGTGGATTTGGATTCTTTTCAGTACTCTCTTCCCACTTGAAAATTCTAAACTGTGTCTTGTCATATTTTCTGTCTTCACTTAAGAGCGACACAAGATGTCCGATGTTTTTATTACTTATATCGTAACGGACATTGAGTGGATACCACTGCTCTTTTTCTGTTTTTATTGTCAATCGTGCCATAACTTTTTTGGATAGATCGATCGTATCGGTAAATCTTCCGTCCGAAACTATTAATGTTGCATGTAAACCGCTTGTTCGTTCTACAGCTCCAAATGGCAGATCCAAATCAATAGTTGATTCCCTGACGAACCCGTTAATCACTGTTGTTTCAGCCTCTCTCCATGGACCGGCAACGAATTTTACATGAATATCTGAAACATTATCTTTTATACTGAACTTATAAGAAATGTTACTCATATCACTTACTGCATCTGTTTTAAATGTGTCAAGCTGAGTAATAGTAGGTCTGATTGTGTCAATTAGCAGTACAAATACAGAATCGTTATATTTTGATGGTTTTCTGGTATTGATTAGTGCAGATACCAGTGAGTCTGAACCCTGAGTCTGAACTCCCGGAACCACATATACAGCAGAAAATGAAGTATCACTTAAATACAGACGCACATCATTTATGGAGTAACCTTCCGGAATAGAATCGGGGCGCATACCCAGATACACAGCCGGGACATCATTACCCTTTACAAACTTCACACCTGAACTAACATTAATAAAGCCGTTGAGTTTTTTTACGTTCCTGACGTATCTGAGTGTATCATTGATCCTGGCAGTTTTTTCGTTCTGCCAATCTTCACCCTGCCTGATAACAACATTATTTTCAAAAACACTAACTTCCTTCACATTCGATTCCATTAACACTGTCGCCCAGTTCATCGAGCCTGACATAATTTCGGTTATTGACTCATCCGTAGCACTTTCATAATTACGTGCTCCGTTAATTTTTACAAACAGGGCGAAATAGTATTTCGTATTGTATTTTAAAGCATTTCCCAGTTCAAAATTGATAAAACAGGATGTGTCATTGGGAATAAGCCTGAATGTTTCAATTCGTTTAATATCATTTCGACTTGGTAACGCATCAGTAACTACTGATGAATCACGAACAAAATCAGTTGTTGAATATGTGTATCCCAGCTGGTAATCTGTTCTACCGATTCCTGTCGTGTCAAAGAAAAATTTAATCTTAAAGATATTCTGTGTTGAATCATACGATGAACCTGTTATCCTGATAAGGTTTGGAATTGTTGCGTTGTCAGGCAACCTGGTCGCCCTGGATTTGATTGCATCTGCAGCGAGGCCTGACCATATTCCGTTTTTCTTTTTAAGTAAAGCGAAATAGTACATCGTAGATCCCTGAAGTCCATCAACCGTTGTTTCGGTTACATTCCCTTTTAATCTGAACCTTTTATACACGGCGGTGTCAGTTGTTACTGTACCGGCCTCAATTTTCGACTTACTATATATAACAGCAACTGAATCTGCCGGAGTGCTTAACGACCAGGATAAAAATGCCTGATATGCCTGCGTTGAGTCAATAAGCAATGTAACATCATTATCCGGCTGAGGATATCCAATCTTTAGCTGTTTTGTAACGGTATCACTATAGCTGCCATTTGTGCTGCGCAGATAAATACTCCAGTCAGTCAACTTCTCAACTGTTAAAAAATCAACATTAACAAGTTTTAAATCAATAGATTCAGAAGGAAATTCATTGTTTTTTAACGTGTCAATTTTCGTTGATTTTTCTCCATAATAAATCACCGCATATCCGGCATCGGATTTCTGAAGGTTACCAAAACCACTTACATTGACAACTAATGTGTCACCAGCCTGTTTAACTTTTGCCATTGTCAGTGTATTTACCAGATTTTGTTCACCACAGGAATAGACCTTTGCTCCGGCACCGGTGTTAAAAGCAGGGAGCGAATCGGGCCCCCTCCAGTATGGAGTTGACAAAAACAATAATGTGTCACATTCATCATTGCCAAGCGAAACCGGAACTGTTACCGTTACATTATCTGCACCATCACTTAGGCTGCGCAATTCTGACAAAGAATACTTCTTTAATCGCGTTGAACCCGGGTTTGGTTTTCCCGGAACTGCAGTGTTTGTCATCCACCAGACACCAATGGAATCAACATATCGGTCATTGTCATCTGATGATGGTAAATTTGAAAAATTCCTGATCGTAATTTTTACGCTACTTCTGTCATTAAAGTACCCGGAAAGCTGAATCGGATTATATACGTCTGATTCACCCCGTATAGTAACTTTAATCTCTGCAGATTTGACAGACCCACTACTGTTACTTAATACACTATAGTACACGCCTGCATTAGCTTTTGACACATTGGAAATTGTGAGTGTCTTTGATGTTGCACCTTTAATCAGTGTATCCACATGGTACCACTTGATTGTATCTGTCACACCTTCAATTCCGGTATAATCAATAAAGAGGCTCAATGGTGATCCCTCACGTGTTTCGATCGTGGCACCGGACTGTGCGGTAATTTTGGGCTTTGGTACCGACCTGACCATAAGAGTTGCAACCCTGCTTTTTGCTGTATCCCCTGCGAACGAAACATGACATTCGATTTTTGAATTACTGTCGGCTAATGCAATATTTTTCAACACCAGCGAATCAATATCTTTTGCTTCGTCAATTCTTGTTCTCACTCCTGATGATGTCGTTTTAAACCAGGTGTATTGCACAAGAGGAGGAGATTGATGTGTTGCAACAACTTTAAACCGGGCGCTACTGCCAACATAGGTAGTGACATCTTTAAGATCAGTTGTAATTTTAGGAAGATTATCAGAAACGACAATTGTATCGGTCAAAGTCTTAACAGTTGCGAAATCATTTGAAACTTCGCAATAGATAGTTTTATTCTGATATTCCCCTTTAGTAATAGATTCGATTGTCAACTCAGGATTCAAGGGATCTGAATCCACTTTTTTATTGTCAATATACCAGTTGTATTGTAACAGCAAGCCTTTTGCAGTAACGGTGAATGTTTTCGAACCTCCATTAGGAACAGATATCCGGCTTGCAACATCATCAATAATTACCGGTGTAGTAATAACTCTCAGAACAACAGTGTCAGAATGTTGTTCTGCCAGAGCATTTGATGCAATACAAAATAGTCTTGCGCTATCAAGTTCTTCTGCTGCAGTTATAGACAACGTATCACTTTCGCTAAGTACATCTGTCGAACCAACCTGATACCATTTGTAACTGACACCTTCAGGATTTGTAACTGCCGCTCTAAAAATTGCGGTCTCATCCTGTACAACAGTATCGGACATCGGTTGTTTGGTAAAAAGAACTGAATTATCTACATTCCAACACCCGGCATCAACCTTTGCTGTTGCACGAGGTTCACCTGCAATATCAGTTGTTACACCAGTATAAAAAGTGCCAAAATCCTTAGCTTTTGATGATGTCCCGATTCTCCATGCAGATGGAAGTATTTCGGCCGCTCTGTTTGTTTTTAGAAATAACGCAGTTGTATCTGTAGTAAAAAGTTGAGCATTTCCGGCACCATATCCTGTCAGCGCTTCAGATGTCAATGAATTTTGAATTTGAGAATTAATATTTGGAAATTTTGAGATACTTGCATTATTTATAAAAATGTTATTCCTGAGAACGAAATTTGTAACGCCCACAAGATTATTACCACCGAATATTCCTTTATTTCTGTCAAAAGTACAGTTAATAAATGCCACACGAGTATCTGTACTCCAGAAATTAAGCTTAAAGATTGTATCGGCATTGTTTACAAAAAGGCAATTGTCAAAAGAGATATTCTGTCTACCATCACCGGCAAATGCAAAAAACGATGATGTATAATTCCTCACAACACACTTACTGAAAGCCAGGGGCTTCACTCCCTGACCATTATCAAATGGTGTAGATCCGATAAAAATAAGCCTTTCAAACTTTACAGGAGCATTTTGGAAAAAACCATAGCTGTTATTTTCTGTATGATTAATAATCGGAAATGAATCCGGTTCAGACGTACCACCGATAAAAAATATTGTTTTGGAAATATTTTGTACAAAAAAATCTGATGAGTAAGTGTACGTGTGCTGATTTGAACCTGTAAATAATACGGTATCGGGGATTGTCGATTCACCGGCATTTTTAATTGAGTTGAGAAACAGATCCAGAGATGCGTAGTTTGCTTCACCATCGGCATCAATAGTAACTTTTGATGCCTCAACAGATATGTGCATCACCCCGATAAGAGCAACCACAAATCCGACATTACTTAACCGCGAAAATAATTTGGACAACCCAGACAATCTGATCATAGCACAAAAACCCTCACTTTATCATTTAACCCGGATCTGAAATCTTGTACATTACATAATATAATAATACATTAAGCGTTAAACAATTCAATATCATGCTTTTTTTTGTATTCAATTGTATTCTTTTCCTGAATTGTGCATTCTTAACGACAGCACAACATCAGGTTGAAGCCGGAACAGCAGGATCACCGGTCTGATTGACAATAATAAGGGTATTTAATCTGATTAATGATCAATCAACGATTGAAGTGAACAGGTTATTTTGTCCAAAACAAAAACATGCATCACAAAAATCCCGGGGCAACGGGGCTGTAATAAGCATAGTTTTTTTTGAAAAAGGGTGAGTAAACGATAGTGTCACTGCATGAAGTGCATGTCGATTAAAGCATTTGAGAATACTGTGTGCAAAAGGACGGTCAAGAGGAGGAATTTTTAACAGATGTTCTTTTCCTCCACCATACAGTTTGTCAGCTACTATCGGAAATCCACGTGAGCTGGCATGAACCCGGATCTGATGTGTTCTGCCGGTAAGCGGTTTAAAACTAATTGCTGCAATCCCGCTTTTAATAGTAATTACCTCATACTCCGTCCGGGCATCTTTCCCGTGATTTGACACTGTACGCTTAATTGGATCCTGATGACTCCTTGCAAGCGGCAAATCAATCATTCCTTTGTACTCAGATGGACATCCGAGACAAAATGCAATGTAAGTTTTCCTGATTGCACGGGACTGGAACAAAGAAGCCATTGCGGCGTGTGCCTGATTTGTTTTTGCAACAACAAGCACACCTGATGTTTCTTTGTCAAGACGATGAACAATGCCCGGTCGATCAGATGAAAACCCGTCAGAAAGTGTCTCAAACCTGTTCATTAATCCATTGACAAGTGTACCATCATGAACACCGTTTCCCGGATGTACAACAACACCTGCAGGCTTATTCACCGCGACGATATACTCATCCTCATAAATAATATCAAACGGTACATCACCCTGTGGTCGTATCGTTGTGTCATGCGCGACATGTAAACCAGTGACCTCAACAGATGATTTTTCGGTGAGTTTTGTATTCTTTGTAACAACGGTACTATTAACCAGCACTTTTCCACTGTCAATTAGTTTCTGTATCTGTGAACGCGAAATGCCGGCAAGAACATTCGTAAGGAAAAGATCAAGTCTTTTTCCAGCATCATCTTTACCGACATTGAAAATCTTTGATTCCACGTTACCAATCATTTGCTATTGAAGAATATCATCACAACTATCAGGATTACCCACTCGTAGCCATCCTGAGTACCGTTTTATTCGAAAGAACTATTATCATTATGCAAACGCTATACAGATAGCGTTGATTACTTTGACACGGATTCCTGTGACGCTGCTTTACGACGTTTGTCTTCAGTTAAAAAACACAGCATCAGAATAATCACACCAATGGTGACATAAATATCAGCAAAATTGTAAATAGGCCAATAATGCTGTTCAGAGATACCCATTTTGATAAAATCAACAACACCCTTTGATGGGTGCAGGAAACGATCGGATAAATTACCAAGAGCACCTGGTATTATCAGTGCAATACCCCAATGCATTGCCCGTTCGGTTTTCGGAAGACTTTTATAGTAAAGAATCAGTAATACTGTTGCAATTGAGTTGAATATCATGAAAAAATAGTGTGTAGGGAATCCGGGAAACCAGTCTTTCGGATTCATACCAAATACCGCACCCTTATTGTAGACAAGAAAAAGCTGCAAGTAATCACCGAATATCACTTTCGGTATTGCACATGTCAACTTTGTGTCAGCAAGGTACTTTGTCAGGATATCGAGAAACAGCCCAACAGCAGTAACAATTATTATAAGTGCCCACCGGTTTTTAATCTCTTTCACGAATACATCTCCTTATTCGGCCATTTGTTATATTTAAGTATCGGCATACAAAATACGTCTTTGTGTTGAAAAAGTAAAAGATATACTTTAAGAATACTGTATGAATACTGTTAAATTCTACCTGAGATTGCTCAGAATCAATAACGCACTAATTGCAGCGGTCACTGTCGCGCTCGGCTTCTGGCTTTCACAATCCCCTTATAGCGTCTGGATGCTTGTATTGCTTATGATTGCAACTATCGCAGCAACCGGTTTTGGCAATGTAATCAACGATATCCTGGACATCGAATCCGATCGTATCAGCCACCCTGAGCGGCCTCTTCCAAAAGGAGACCTTTCCATATATAATGCAAAAATTTTCAGCGTGGTACTGATTCTTATCTCGTTAGCATGCGGTTTTGCTGTTTCAATTACACATGGCATTGCCACTCTCATCCCGCTGATATTATTAATTCTTTACGCCCGGTATCTAAAGGGAACTCCGCTTGCAGGAAATATTATCGTTGCACTACTCGTCGCGTATTCGATACTCTACGGAGCACTGAACGCTCCTGGATTTTCCCTGGTAATCTATCCGGCACTTTTCGCATTTCTTCTCAATATATCAAGGGAAGCGATAAAAGATATTCAGGATGAGGCAGGAGATAAAGCCGCCGGAGTGATAACATCAGCAGCACTCCCACACACTTTTCTTCGCGGCATGATCTATTGCATCTCGATAGTGTATCTTCTTTTGATAATTTTACCCTATTGCAACAAAAGTTTCGGAATACCTTATCTTTTAATTTGTTTAGCTGTCATTATTCCAATACATTTCTTCAGATCGTTTCTTATAATGTCAAAAAAGTGGAAGAGTAAACTGTCAACGATTTCCATGCTGTTTAAAATTGAGATGGTTTCCGGTCTTGCGGCGATTGCTGTTGATCATGTATTGTAACCGATATCCCGTTAAAAGATTCTTTACAAACATTTAATTATTTTAAACTCCTTGATGTACACAACATCGTAGGATGCTTATTGTAATAGGTATCTACGATGAGATCTGGATAAAAAAAGGCAACCTGTCAGTAGACAGATTGCCTTAATCATTAAAAACAAATTTCTTTGTTAGTAAATCAATTATTCAGCTGCAGGAGCGGTTTCTTCTGCTACAGGAGCATCAGATCCATCTTCAGCTTTTTTACTTTTTGCTTTTGGTTTCTGCTCTACAGCAGCCTTTATTGGATACTGTGCAAGATATTCAAACCACTGAGTTTCTGGTTTATCCTTAAAGTATTCGCTGATACTGAGAACGATCTTACGACCTTCGAGATCAAATTCGATTACTTTACCGGGTGTCTTGTCACCGACTTTGTAAATACGTGCAGGCTGATTGCAATCCTGTCCGAGCTGATTTAATGGAATGAACCCTTCAACGTCAGCGCTAAGATTTACAACTACACCTCTGTCAAGAATACGCGCGACTTCACACTCTGCAACTTCGGTACCTACTGAGAATGCAGTTGCAAGTTCCGCCCATGGATCATCAGAAAGCTGCTTGATACCAAGAGAAATTCTGCGTTTCTCCTGATCAACATCAAGAACTTTCACCTCAACGGTATCACCCTTCTTCAGCATTTCACCAGGATGATTGATTTTCTTTGTCCATGACATATCGGAAATATGAATAAGACCATCAACGCCCTCTTTGAGTTCAACAAAGGCACCGAAAGCAGCGATATTGCGAACTTTACCTTTTACGATTGTGTTGATCGGGAATTCATTTGGAACTCTTTCCCATGGATCCGGTTCAAGCTGTTTGAAACCAAGGGAGATCTTCTGACTTTCCTTGTCGATCTTGAGCACAACTGCCTCAACGATATCACCGATACCAACGATCTTTGATGGATGCTTAATGTGCTGTGTCCATGACATTTCGGAAATATGAATAAGACCTTCAATACCCTTTTCAAGTTCCATAAAGGCACCGTAATCAGTGATAGAAACGATCTTACCACGAACACGTGAACCTTCAGGATATTTCTCTTCAATACCCTTCCAGGGATGCTCACTGAGCTGCTTAAGACCGAGAGAAATACGTTCTTTGTTTTCGTTAAAGTCAAGAACCTTAACTTTGAGTTTGTCACCGATTGCAACGATTTCTGACGGATGATTAACACGTCCCCATGACATATCGGTAATGTGGAGAAGACCATCAACACCACCAAGGTCGATAAATGCACCAAAATCTGTGATGTTTTTAACAGTACCTTCACGTATCTGATTTTTGTCAAGCTCGGTAAGGATTTTGTCTCTCATTGCGCTGCGGTCTTCCTCAAGAATAACGCGGCGTGAAACAACAATGTTTCTGCGAGCCTTATTGACTTTAATAACTCTGAATCTGAATGACTGACCGATAATCGCGTCCATATCCGGAATCTGGCGAAGATCGATCTGAGAACCAGGAAGGAATGCATCAACACCGAAGAGATCAACAACAACACCACCCTTAATCCGGCGGAGAAGGCGACCTTCAACAGTTTCCTGATCTTCATATGATTTATAAATTCTATCCCATACTTTGAGAAAATCTGCACGTGATTTGGAGAGGATGATTTGTCCTTCACTGTCCTCAACCTGTTCGAGGAAAACACTGATCTCGTCACCTGGCTTGAACTCGTGCACATTCTTGAACTCAGAAATAGGTATAATACCTTCTGATTTGAAATTGACATCAACAATAACTTCTTTATCTGTAATACGAAGGATCTTACCGCTTACAACCTGTCCCTCTTCAATACCTTCGAGTGACTTGTCATAATCTTTGAGAATTTCATCGATCTGACCTGGTCTGTAAAAGCTTTCTTCGAAATCAGAAAGGTCAATTTCTGCACCAGTTGCATCAACGCCCATAAGAGACAGTTTGTCATCCACCTTAACATCTGACATAGTAAGGTTACTCCATAAATTTTGGTTAAAGGTTAAAAATTAGTTATATATAAGTAGTACCTGCAGGGCAGATATTTTCTATTTGTTAAGAATTGCATTTGCCTTTGCAACGATATATTCAACCTGCTGATCAAAGGAGAGCCCTGTCGTATCAATTTCTTCAGCATCAGCAGCTTTACATAGCGGACTGTTGGCTCTTGTTGAATCCTTATGATCACGAACTTCAAGATCCTTCATCAGCTCATCAATTGATTTCGTCACACCCAGTTTTTCAAAATCCTTCTGCCTGCGGCGTGCACGAGCCTCAACAGATGCGATCATGAAAAACTTAAGTTCAGCATTTTGAAATACTACAGTTCCAATGTCACGGCCATCACATACGACATTTGTATTCCCAGCTATTGCACGCTGCTGATCAACAAGCGACTCTCTTACAACAGTCGGTGCACAATAATCACTTACATTTTTCGTGACTTCATCACTGCGGATTGCATCAGTCACATCTTCACCATCCATCCAGACTTTAATCGCCGGAGGTGCTCCCGTAAAGGTAATTTTCGTTGAATCAGTAAGTTGTTTTAATGCGGGAAAATCGTTTGCAGATAGTGAGTTACGGAGAGATTTAAGTGTAACAACCCGATACATCGCGCCGGTATCGAGGTAGGTAAACCCGAGTTTCGCTGCAACTGCTTTTGCTGTAGAACTTTTTCCCGATCCCGCAGGACCATCAATGGCAATAATCATTTAGACCTATTCATATATATGTAGTTTAAAGAATCACCAAATATATGATACTGCACAAAAAAAAACAAGGGGAAAATTGTGATTCGTAACAAGTGACAAGTGACGCGTGGCAAAGAGGATTATCCCCCTATCCTGCAGCTCCAAGACAGGGGGATTTAGTAACACTGTTAAATCTTCAGATCAACTTCGGTTTCCGGTGTGGTTAATTTATCGTAGAACTTGACATAATCATCACGTTCGGCACTGTCGCGATAAGCGATTGCCACTCTTGGATGTTCATTAAGATATCCGGTAAGCATATATGGAATGATGTACCCCCATTCGATTTCTTTACTTAATGGAAGGTAGTGCTTCTGGATAAGCTCAAGTATAGGGCGAACCTTATACTTCGGATTCTGCAGAAACGTAAGCAACAGTTCAAGGTTACAATTACCAGGTCCGCGCCCGATGCCAAACACTGATGCATCCAGCAGATCCGCATGATCAATAATAGCCTGAATGGTGTTTGCAAAAGCGAGCTGGCGATTATTATGCGTATGAATACCGATTGTCTTTCCCGGAAGTGCATCCCTGTACTTTTTAACGAGGAACGTTATATCTTCACTATACATATTTCCAAAAGAGTCAACAACATAAACAACAGGAACATTTGTCTTGCTCAAATCATTGAGGGCTTCGTCAATTTCCCGCTCTGTGTTGGTTGACACAGCCATGATATTAACCGTGGTTTCATAACCTTTATCCATAATCATATTGCAAAGATCAATCGCTTTGTCAACTTGTTTGATATAACAGGCAACACGGATCATTGAAAATGGTGATTGTGATTGCGCTGCTATGTCTTTGTCCTCTACACGACCGATATCAACCATACAGGAGAGCCTGGTTACCGGTTCAATCCCATCAATAACCCGACGGATATCATCATCATCACAGAAACGCCATTTACCAAACTTTTTAGGATCAAAAAGACTTTTTGTCGCCTTATACCCGATTTCCATGTAATCCACACCGGCATCACATAAACCTTTATAGGTAGCGCGAACAAATTCATCAGAAAAATGCCATTCATTTATCAATCCGCCATCACGAATCGAACAATCCATTACTTTAATCTCAGGTCGGAACATCACAACTCCTTATATTACTTAAATAATCCATATTTTTTTTATTGACAGATAAACCTTTGTAAAATAATAAGTGCACAATACATAGGGTGATTCTCTTTTTACACAAATTTCTGTTAGCAGGTATTATTTTATGCATGGTTGAATTATTGTAAAAAAATAGTAAGGTATTAGAATAGGTAACGCTCGGGGATTCACCCTGAATGTAAAAATACCGGTAAAGACCAGCAACAGCGCGTTTTATTTATAATGAAAAACGATACAACATGTAAATTATTCATGGAGTTGTAATGATTTCAAAGCAGACTATCAGCAAAAATCTTAAAAATTGTCTTGATGACACCGGTTTTTTATCGATTCCCGGCCGTAAAAAAGGAAAAGTTCGTGACAGTTATGACCTTGGCGACAAAATTCTTCTGATCACAACAGATCGTCAAAGTGCATTCGACCGTGTACTTGCAAACATTCCATTCAAAGGTCAGGTTCTTAATCAGGTGAGTGCTTTCTGGTTTGAAAATACAAATCATATTGTAAAAAACCACGTTGTATCAATTCCGGATCCAAACGTTACCATTGCAACAAAATGCAAGGTTTTCCCTATTGAATTTGTTGTCCGTGGTTATCTGACAGGTTCTACCGATACATCTGCATGGACACTTTACAACAAAGGAAACAGGAATATTTGCGGCAATTATCTTCCTGACGGAATGGTAAAGAATCAGAAATTTCCAGAACCGATTCTTACTCCGACAACAAAATCTGATGCACATGACGAATCAATTTCAACTGAAGAAATTATTTCCCGTGGTATTATTGACGAAGTAACATGGAAGAAGCTTGAATCAATTGCATTTTCGCTTTTTAATTACGGTACTGAAGTTGCTGCCAAAAACGGTCTTATTCTTGTTGATACAAAATACGAACTTGGTGTTGATGTAAACGGTGAGATTATGCTTATTGATGAAATTCACACTCCCGATTCATCACGGTACTGGATTGCCGGTTCATACGCAGAACGATTCGCATCAGGTAAAGAACCTGAAAATATTGACAAAGAATTCCTACGACTCTGGTTCAGGGATCATTGTGATCCTTACAAAGATACAGTATTACCGGAGGCACCGGAAGAACTTGTAGCGGAATTGTCATCCCGGTATATACAACTTTACGAAATGATCACAGGGAAACTGTTTGAGGTAGATACATCTGTTGATATCAAGGACAGAATGAAGACTAATTTGACAAAAGCAGGGATTATATAAGAGAAAGCCTCACCCCCCCAGCCCCCCTCTCCGCAAGCGTAGAGGGGGGGAGAAAAGAAGGTTGATCCACAATGTGGATTTTTCCAGCTCCCCCTCTACACCTAGTGGAGAGGGGGCCGGGGGGTGAGGCTGTTCTTATTTCGAATACAAATAAAACATTACATATAAAAATCTGGAGGATGGAAATATGGCAGCTACGCCTGATTTGATGAGCACAATAGTCAGTCTTTGTAAACGACGCGGTTTTATTTTTCAGTCAAGTGAAATCTACGGCGGACTAAACAGTTGCTGGGATTACGGTCCTCTTGGTGTTGAGCTTAAACGTAATGTCAAGGAAGCATGGTGGCGTTCCATGATCACCAACCGTCGTGACATTGTTGGTATTGATGCATCAATTCTTATGCACCCCAAAGTATGGGAATCATCAGGGCATCTTGCAGGTTTTACCGACCCGCTTGTTGATTGCAAAAAATGTAAATCTCGTTTTAGGGCAGATCACCTTGAAAATACTGATAAATGTCCAAAATGCGGTGGAGAATTTACAGAAGTTCGTAAGTTCAACCTTATGTTTAAAACGTTTATGGGTCCTGTAGAAGATCAATCTGCAACAGTTTTCATGCGTCCTGAAACTGCTCAGGGTATTTTTGTCAACTTTCTGAATGTCCAGCAGTCCGCACGCCTTAAACCGCCATTCGGTATTGGACAAATTGGGAAAAGCTTCCGTAACGAGATCACTCCGGGTAACTTTACCTACAGAACACGCGAATTTGAACAGATGGAAATGGAATTTTTTGTACCACCATCAGAAGATATGCAATGGTATGAATACTGGAAAAACTTCCGTTTAAACTGGTATGTCAATTATGGGATCAAACCGGATAAACTCAGACTTCGTGAACATGCCAAAGATGAGCTTGCGCATTATGCAAAAGGCTGTGCTGATGTCGAATATGAATTCCCGTTTGGCTGGAGTGAACTTGAAGGTATTGCAAACAGAACTGACTTTGATTTAAAAGCACATTCCGAGGGCAGCGGTAAGAGCCTTGCTTACTTCGACGAAGAAACCAAACAGCACTATTTTCCTTATGTAATTGAACCTGCAGCAGGTGCTGATCGTGCCACACTCGCCTTCCTTGTTGATTCATACGATGTTGAGGGTGAAGGAAAAGATGCCCGGACAGTACTTCGTTTCCATCCTTCACTTGCACCTATTAAGGCGGCTGTGCTGCCTCTTGTTAAGCGTGATGGAATGCCTGAAAAAGCCGAAAAAATATATAACGATCTTCTTGACAATTCAATCAAGTCATTTTACGATTTGAATTCAGCAATCGGCCGCAGATATGCACGCCAGGATGAAGCCGGTACACCGTTCTGTATTACAGTTGACAGTCAGTCACTTGAGGACGATACGGTAACACTTCGTGAGCGTGACAGTCGCGAACAGATTCGTGTTGCATCAAGCCAGATTGTTGATGTCATTTCAAAGAAACTCAAGGATTCGAGAAAATGATTAAAACAGTCAATGTCCTGATGGGTGGTCCATCGGCTGAATACGAAGTATCGCTTCGCTCCGGTTTTGAAGTATTGTCAAATCTTGACAAGCTAAAATACAGGGTCAGAGTTGTTGTTGTATCGAAGTCAAAGAAATTCTATACCTGCAATACATGGGACAGAATGCCATCACTAACCGACATCGAATCCCATGAAAATTCAAGCGTTTTTTCCGGACCCTTTGCACCATCAGAATGCCCTGAAATGTGGAAAGACTGTGATGTAGCCTTTCTTGCACTTCATGGAGAGTTTGGTGAGGATGGTGTTATTCAGGGATATCTTGATGCGTTAGGTGTCCCCTACACCGGATCCGGAGTATTTGGCAGTGCAGTTGCCATGAACAAGATTACAACAAAGTATCTTTACATTCAGTGTGGCCTTGATGTCCCACCGTATTGTTTATACGGGAAAAATCATCCACAGACAACAATTGACGCAATTATATCCGGAATCGGATTTCCCTGCTTTGTAAAGTGTCCACAATCAGGTTCAAGCCGTTTGATGGGTAAAGCCGACACAAAAGAACAACTCGAAAGCCTTTTAACCGAATACCAGGAATCCGCTGATGAAATTCTTATTGAAAACCTTGTAAGCGGTCCGGAGTTCACCTGTGGTGTAATTGATTACCCCGACGGCACAACCAGAGCACTTCCTCCTGTTGAAATCCGTCCGAATAATGCAGCGTTCTTCGATTACGAGGCAAAATATTCCGATGGAGGTTCGGAAGAACTTGTTCCTGCTCCCCGTCCTGACGCGCTTCTTAACCGGATTCAGGATGCAGCAATCAAGGCGCACCGGGTTATTGGTTGCCAATGTGTTTCGCGTACCGACATGATTTACATGAATGACAAGCTTCATGTTCTTGAAACAAACACACTCCCCGGTCTCACACCGGCATCGCTGCTTCCAAAGTCATTCAAGGCCATCGGTGTGAATTATCAGTCGATGCTTGATATATTAATAGAATCAGCACTTAATAAAAGGAACATTTTTAAATGAGCTGGATTCTGGGCATTGATACATCATCGGTAGATCTCGGAATAGGATTATATCACGGCAGTGATGCAATCGCATCATACTCCCGTTTTGTAAGAAATTCTCATGCAGAGCATATTGCACAGGTTGTTTCAATGATGCTCAGCGTGAACAATGTGAAACCTCATGATGTCAAACACATTGCTGTTTCGGTTGGTCCTGGATCATTTACCGGCCTGCGGATCGGACTTGCATTTGTAAAAGGTTTCTGCTTTGGCCGCAGTGTGTCAATTCTTAAAGTTTCATCGCTGGAAATTCTTGCATATGCAGCACAAACATATAACGGGCGGGTACTAAGCACAATTGATGCGCGAAATGGTGATATATTTTATGGAGTATTCACATGCAGACAGGGAATAATAAGTCGTACTGGTGACGACACTGTTGCATCACTTGACACATTAAAGAACAACATTCAACAGAATGATATCATTGTTACTGACACAATGGGCTATTCCAAAAGTACCGTTTTTACATCATTACCAGCAGGTACAACTGTGCTTCCGGTTGAGCAATACCATATGCAGCGCGGTGCTGTTTGCGCTGCAATCGGTTCAAGAAAGCTTCATGATACATCTTTATGGACAAATGATACAACGATTGTGCTTCCCAATTATCTTCGTGAATTCACAGTTACAAAACCATCAAAGGGAAACTGAAGAATGAGTAGTCTGTCAGCAGTACTACTCATTCTTGTTGTTACCTTATTTGTTTTGTCAACTATATTCTTTGTTCTCTATTACCGTTTTCCACTTCACAAGATTATTAAAAGCAAATCAGGTTTTCAGGATATGCTTGATGGCATCTCAGATCCGCTTGTTGCCATCGCACCGTCACATGATATTTTAAGAGCAAACAAGGCGTATTGTAACTTTACAAAGCTACCATTTGATCAGATTATCGGCAGAAAATGTTATAACCTGCTGCGCAACCGAACACTTCCATGTGTTGATTGTACATTAAATGATACTTTAAAGAATAAAACGATCACCTGCATTGAGCATACAGAGCATCCATCCGGTAATGGTGCCATATCGATTACGCTCTCTCCGTATACCAGTTCTGATACTTGTGAGGATTTTAATATTATAGAGCATATTCGTGATATTTCACTTCTTGAAACTCTTAAACATGATCTTGAAAAAAAGAATTCCTCGTTAACGAATATCATGATGCATCTTAAGGATGCCCGTTTGAAAATCAAGGATGAACTAAAACTTGCCAAACGAATTCAACTTGGTACGCTTCCTGAATCATCACCAGCATTTAATGGGTTAAAGATTACATCCACCTACCATCCAATTACTGATGTTGGCGGGGACTTTTATGATTTTATAGAGTTTTCACCATCCAGACTTGGAGTATTTATCGGTGATGCGTCGGGGCATGGTCTTGCCGCTGCATTTATCGCAACTATTTCAAAAATGTCATTATTCCACAATTGTAAATCTATTCAGAATATTGAAACAATGCTTATAGCAATTAATAATGACATGATTAACATTGTGCATACGGGTCACTACCTTACCTGCTTCTGGGGCATTATTGACACGGAGCGTAATACAATAACATTCAGCCGCGCGGGCCATCCTCACCCGGTAATAATAAAGCGTGATGCATCAATTTACAAATTAGAATCTGCCGGCCCTTTTATCGGTATAATGGAAGATGCAAAGTTCGAGGTCAAGACGGTAACACTTGAAAAAGGAGATCGTCTGTTTTTGTTCACTGATGGCATCTATGATGTTTTCGACAGAAACGATTCATCACAGGGCAGATTCGGTTACGACCGGTTTATTCAGATTCTTTCGGAAACGAGTTATTTACCATTCGGTAAAATCATTACGACAATTCAACATATACTTACAGATTATGTCTGCAGTGACGATTATACTCTTATTGCCATAGAGTTCACAAACAATAGCAACAACCATTTATCTGATACTACAGAAAGTTAACAATATGCGAGTGCTGTTTTTTATTCTTACTATATCAACATTATCATTTTCTCAGGTTCAGCCGGGGGAAACGCCAACACTATCACTTGACACTTCGAAGATCAGTTTATCTATTGACTCAAGCAACAGCCAT
>JAAZBG010000326.1 GCA_012513915.1 Fibrobacter sp. | reverse complement strand
ATTTGACTGATGGCTCTTCGCCCAATCGTAGTAACTGATTGCGGCTGCTTTACATTTTGCTGCATATGTCTGATCAGGATAGTGCTTTGCCATTAATGCAAGTGCTGATGCATAGTCGGCAACCTGCGCACCACCAGAAGATGTGGAAGCCATCGATGGTCGCGGATCACCACCCTCACTGGCACTGAGTGTTGATTGATAACTTGATGTCACCCATTTGTTGTGATCCTGATCACCGCCAAGATAATAGACAAAGGTTTTGTTATCGATAAGTGATTTTAAAAAGTAATCGGTGGCTACTTTGGCTTCATCAAGAACATCAGGAATGCCGTTTGGTCCGTTGTAGGCGGTATCGTAATTGTCTTCAAATGCCTTCGGCCAGACATCATACGCACTTAAAAGACAAATAGCAGCATATCCCATTGTTGTCGCAACTTTGATATGATCACCACAGTCATGCCATCCACCACTCATATCATGACCATCATACGCATCTTTTGTGTGGCAAACGGGAGGAGTCTTAAGCTCCTTGTTCTCATGAAGCATCCAGTTGTGGGTGTTTCCACAACGCTGTGCACCATAAAACTTTACCGCCATTCTCATGGCCTCACTATAATCTGAACCGGAAAATGCCGCATAACCTGAAATAAATGATGTAGTTATCAGGATGGAAATGACTCTTAAAATCATAGAATACTCTGTCTCCTGTGGATAATGAATAAATTCGTACATAGTATATAGATGCTTTTTAGGGGCATTTGGTTCAAATGTGAGTAACTTTATCATAGGCAATGATCACAAAGCGTTGATCAAAACGGCTCACCTTCAACATGCGTCTGCCAGGTTGCAGCAGTGCCGGTTGCGCGCCCCCTCCCTGGCTCAAAGCAGCCAGCCTCCCCCGCAGGAGGGAGGTAATATTTTGATTTTAAAACAACTACGCCTCTTCTGCGGGGCCGTTTCGGGGATCAGCGTCCGATGATCATATCAATAATCTGATGTTTCACCCGGATATCTGCAGTTGGTGACAATGCTGTATAGTGCGTATCTTTCTTTGCGACTGCTGAGGGCTTGTCAAGTGCTGCGAGTACAGTGGATTTACTGCTTACATTGTCCATAATGAATATGAATGTTCCGCTTTTGCGCAGGAACAACTGCGAGTTGGCATTTGAATAGGATATTCCCGATGTATCTGCGATACGTGTTGCGGTAAGCTGTCCAAGATTTCTATTTGTGTATAGACTGTCCAGGCGTTCATAAACATACTCAGTATTTTCCGGAGTATCGAATTTTAATGCCCAGACAAATGAACCCCATTTCTGATTATCACTTAAGGTAAATGCACACCGGTCACCCTGCCATCCCAGCGCTGCCTTACAATGTTCAGCGTCAACATATTTGTTAAGTAATGCCATCAGCATAATAGGGCCATAGGTGTCATCATCAGCGAAGATAAGTTTCGTTGTATTGCTTAACAAAACCGGCATTATTGCGCTGAAATCAAAACTCCATGGAGTATGGGCAGTCCGGGTAATAATCTGTCTTGTAGATATGGGGCGATCTGCATGAAAAAGACGGTTGACAGCATCCCATTTACCTTTTGTAAAAATATCCCACACATATCCGGCTCCTATTTCATAGGGCGCGTACCCCTGTATGTCAAGATAGCCTGGTGCTTCAGTTGATTTTATATTTGTATAGAAGTCAGATTCTGATATCCTGATAAGTGAGTCTGTGGTGTCATGACCTGCTTCCTGATAAATGAATTTATACAACGTATATAATCCACTTACATTTGCATCGCCTTCTGTGATGCAAAGCTGACTTAAATAATAGTCGCTGCTTAGACTTGATTGAACAAGACCGGGATAGTTCTGGTTTGCAAAAGGATTAAAATGCTGTTCCTGAAGTGCATGTGTAAATTCATGGGAAGCAAGTGCAAATAATGAAGCATCATTATATTCTGATACATCGATAATATAAAGCGAGTCTGATCCGTTTTTGTAAAATGCAGCAGCGAAATTTTCATTATAGCTGGCAATGTACTTTGAGCTTGACATTGTATCAGGAACAAATCCATACTGTTTGAATGCATTCATGATAAGCTCGTACTGGGATGATGATGATTCACTGTTGTATAATCTGCGAAATTGATCACGTGTAATCATACCTGTCTTTACTGGTCGGATGAACGTGAGATCCCTGCTTTTCTGCGTTTCAGTGCGTGCCAGTTCGATTAGTTCTTCAATTCGGTCACCCGGTATTAAGACAGAAATAGGCTGCGTGGCATTATTACAGGCGAATAGGGTGACAATAATAACCATACAAAGAATTCTGATTGGTAGGTTCGCAGACTGGTGAATCATATTATGCGGCCTTTGGTGGAAATATTTTTGCAACTATGTAAATAAATACTATGTCCGCATCGCACTTTTAAAGAGAAATGTGGAGAATGTGGTTGAGGAAGAGATTAAGATTAAGGTTAAGATTAAGATTAAGGTTGAGGTTGAGGAAGAGAAAGAAGAAGAGGAAGAAGGGGAAGAGGATGAGATTGGAAAGTGTGTTATGTGTGCTGCCTTTTCTTATTTTATGAACAGTTCGGACCGTATGAGTAAAAGTCCTTCTTTCCCCCCCCTCTACACTTGTGGAGAGGGGGTAGGGGGGTGAGGCTGGAATCGGGTACGCAAAAGGAATTGAGTTAGGTCTAATAATTTGAAAATAATGTGAGCGTTTTTGTTAATCCGGGTCGTCATTAATACATAATGGTTTATAGGGGTAACGATAATAATAAGAGGTTCTGACACAGGGCTGTCCCGAGTATGAACCATTTCGACAGGAGTCGTGTATGTATAGCAGGGGTTTGGTTCTATTGGTTGCAGGGCTGTTTGTGATAACGGGGTGTTATACACAGTTTGTCACAAATCAGCGTATCATCAATGATGAGGTTTCTGTAGTAATTGATAGTATTACCGGTGATACGGTAAAAGTCATTAATCGTATTGATACCGTACTGCAGAAAGAACGGGAGGTTTGCGTTTGGGAACGTGATCTCATGGGTTACCCGCGTTTACGCTGCTATAAAAGTTATTACCCGCGGGATTGGTACGTATATAACAATACCCCATGGTGGTATAATAACGATCCTTTCTGGGGTGATTATGACCGTTGCCCGCGCAGTTATTACTACGATCCGGATTGTGGCTGTTGCAAATACGGACCTCCTTCGCGTCATTATTATCGTTACAATAATCACAACAGGTATGATCATCATCTCCGTCACAACTATTCAGGCACATCCCGATCATCAGGTAATAACACAGGCTCTTCATCGGTAACAGGAAAACCAATTCCGCAGTCGTCACGGACAACCGGAACAAAAGTTCCTGTATCTGATATCAAACAATCCCAGACGGCTCCGGTGACCCGGGACCAGACACTTGACAAAAAGTCCGATGGTGAACCTGTCAGGGTTGCCCCTGAAAAAGATACTGCTCAAAATGTCAAGACGCGTAATCTGCGTTCGTTAAGGAGTCGCTAACTATGTTTAGAATCGCATTGATTTTATCGCTGGTGGTATCACTTCTCTTTGCTGAGTCCCCATTATTGTTAGTTGATGGTGTGGGAACAAAAGCGCAGGGAATGGGTAATAATTATACCGCTATTGCAAATGACTATAGCGCTGTCTTCTGGAATCCGTCAGGGCTTGCGTTTGTGCCGGTACGTGAAATTCATGCTGGAATGAACATCGTTGGTATGTCAACGGAGACCGGGTTGGGGAGTACTGATCAAAACTACAGGAAAAGCCGCTTTGGTTTCAGCAGTGCCGGGCTTGTTCGATCGATTCCAACGACTCAAGGTGGATTCGCCTTTGCATTAGGGTATTCAGCACCATATACTTTCATGGATATCAGTAGATACCGTGGTGTTGATGTATACAATTATCATCCAGATACTGCATTGCCAAATTTCAGTGGTACTGCCGAATTACTATATGGAGATTCGCTCTGGTATGATGATGCAAAGTACGTTTCAAACGGGGCGTTGGGTTTGTGGAGCGCTGCAGCCGGATGGCAGATTGCGAAGGGATTTGGAATTGGCGTGACAGCATCGTATATAAGCGGCAGGCAGATGAATCACCGTTCGTTTTATACTCACTACAAGTATGGTGACTTTGATAGAGTATCTGATATCGCAACAGAAACCAGATATAGCGGATTTGATCTTCGTTTAGGTGTAATGTATCAGCCTAATAGTTTTCTATCTGCAGGTGCACGATTTGAAATACCTCAGGTGATCCGTTATAAAACGGTGCAACGTTTTGCCGGCTATGATGGCGCGGAAAGAAGTAAGGGCACACTTCGTTCCTCAATGGGCAGTGCACTGGGTTTCGCTGTAACACTTCCCTTTGCAATGGTTTCAACGGATGTTACTGCGCGTTCACCCAATCCCGATGTTGATGAAGGTGATCTGGCATATTGGAAAATCGGTGCCGGCGTTGGAGTTGAAGTTCCTGTAACTGTACTGAATTTACTTTTACGTGCCGGTTATTCCTGGAAAGAATATGATCTGTATCCGTATGCTGATTATGTTGATGATATGCGGCAACCAGATGTAAATGTTGATGTCAGTGGATCTGACCTGCATCGGTTCAACCTTGGGGCAACATTCGTTTTGTCAAAGAGTATCACACTTGATTTTGCGTATACTAATATGTTTTTCAATACGCATACAGTGGATGTTAACTGGCTGAATGCACTTGATAAAAATTATTCTGTCAACCGTTTTGATTGTGTTTTTTCGGTTCGCTATTAAGATCTCTCCGGCACTGGCAGGAATCGTACTCAGGCAGTTCAATCGATTCCTGCCGGAAACTATATTTCAGTCATGAAAAAAATTACAATCTATTCTGATGGTGCGTGCAGTGGAAACCCTGGTCCCGGTGGCTATGGGGTCATACTGAAATTTAATGATATCACAAAAGAGCTTAGTGCTGGTTTTAAAAACACTACGAATAACCGCATGGAGATTATGGGTGCAATTGTCGGACTTGAAGCACTCAAAGAACCCTGTGACGTAACTATTGTTACCGATTCGCAGTATCTTGTCAATGCGATAGAAAAAGGGTGGGCAAAAAAATGGAAATCTCAGGGGTGGATGCGTAATAAAAAGGAACCTGCACTCAACCCCGATCTCTGGGACAGGCTTTTAAAGTTAGTTTCGAAACACACAGTAACGTTTCAGTGGGTACGTGGACACAATGGTCACCCTGAAAATGAACGCTGCGATGAACTGGCGGTGGAAGCTGCAAGTAGGTCTGATTTACCCGATGATGTCCGGGTGCACATGTACGGAAAATAGGGTGCTTTTACCGCTTCCCGGCATTCCAATAAGTACAATGTTTGAAGTACAATGTTTGAATGGTATTTCAACAAAACACTCCGCTATGAGAGGTTCAACAAGACATTTTTTGTGGCATAAACCATTTTCAAATTAACAAAAAGTTTTAACAGTTCAAAGAGTTTTATTCATGAGTGATGATGCAGGATTGCCGGATAAGGAGTATCTTGTAACGCTGGCGCGGGCGACAATGCCATTTGGGAAATACGCGGGAAGACATTTAGTAGATCTTCCTGATGATTATGTTGTATGGTTTAAACAAAAGGGATTTCCTCCCGGTCTTCTTGGGCGTCAATTGCAGGAAATTTATGAAATTAAACTTAACGGACTGGAGTATCTCCTGAGACCGTTGAAATAGCAGTGTGGTACTTTGTAAAGTACTGCTGTGGTATGGTATCATAACCAATCGTTGTAAAGTAGTGGTATGTCAAAAAGAAGTGAAGTAGAATGTTATTTACAAGAAAAGAATGTTTCTGATGCTAAGCGGGTAATGCATCTGTTTGATATCTATTATCGCTGGCTGCTTGATGAAAATGAGCGGATAAACCTGATTTCGCGTAAAACAGATCCTGACGACATCTGGACACTGCATTTTCTTGATTCGATATTATCAATTTCGTGTGTCGATTTCAAGGGAAAGAAAATTCTTGATTTCGGTACTGGCGGCGGGTTTCCGGGTATTCCGCTTGCGTCAATGTATCCAGATGCACATGTTACACTGCTCGACTCGACAAAAAAGAAAATCCAGTCGGTTAAATGTGGTGCTGCAGCGGTCGGGTTGACAAACTGTTCGTTTCTTGATATCCGGATCGAGGATGCGGATGAAAACCTTTTCGGGACATTTGACATTGTAGTCAGCCGTTCGGTGAGGATTCTTCCTGAGTTTAAAAAAGTATTGTTTAAGCTGCTGAAAGATGATGGCACGTTGGTGCTTTATAAAAGTCAGAATCTTGATGATGCGGAACTTTTTAAAAAAGTTACTATTACCGATGTCAGCACACCGCTTATCGGTGAAAGAAAAATTGTTATCATTAACAAAAAAGAATGTATTTGACAGGATGAAACTATGAATGAATCGCAGGTAGACGGCAAGGTAAAAAAAGATCTTGAACAGGCAACTGCCTTTAAAGAGGAACTGCAGAAAATGGTGATCACTCCAGTCAGGGAGGTTTTTCAATTTTTTGACAGAGAGGATACTGAGCTTTGGGTGGTGGCATTAAAGGATGAATACATAATTACCTTTAATGAATATGATAATGTCTATGGCCTTGCATTCAGAAATATTTTCAAAGCACTGGTATATCTTGGTGATGAGGGTTCGCTTGTGGATGCCTATCAGTCGTATGTGTCAAGAAATGAAGAGGCTGCTGGCGGTAACAGAAAATCAGGATCATCCAAAAAGAGATTGCGAAGAAAGAAAAAGCCCGATCCCGAACCGTGGTGATGGGGGAGGGGAAGAATCCAGAATCCAGAATCCAGAATTTAGAATTTAGAATTTAGAATCAGGAAATAAAAAAGGCTCAAATCATTTTGAGCCTTTTTCTTTCTTATTCTTTCCACTCGTCACTTTCCACTTCTTACTTCAGTGATGCCTTCCACTGAGTTGCGTGAGATGCATGAGATGCGTTTTGCGCTTATGTTCATTACGGTGTGCCGGGCAGTACTTTGGATAAACATATTGCCGCGGGTAGATTTTCAGATCAAAATGTTCATGACAGCCCTCAAGTGCACATTTCTGTTGTTGCAGCCGTACATCAGAGTAATCATGCTCAATAACAAGATTAGTATCACCCGGTGATGTCTTCGTAACAGGTTTTTCTTTGCCGCGGGTTTTTGGATCGCGGTGTAATGCGCAGAACTTCGATGATGGCCCACCGGCAAATGTTTCATTACAGCCATCAACAGCGCATTTTTTCATTTTAATCTGCGGGTTTTTAGTTCGTTTTGGGATCTGCATCATAAACGTCCAATCCTTTTAAAATCATTACAGTACAATTTCAGTGTGCTTAAATAACGGAAAATGAAACGTCACACATGGTCATTAGTGTACTTATACTTTACAATAAAAACACTTTCTTGTCAACGTTTGAATAAATGTTGCAGGGAATTTACTGCAAACTTTACATCAACTATATTTTGTAACGCTAAACATGAATGCGATTCAATGGTGGCAAATATTGCGCACATTGTATACTTTAGCAATCTATGTCAACCGGTGTTGAATTAGTTAAGGGGTCTGGAGACAATACGATGCGGATTTTAAGTGTAATAGTGATAATGGTTGCCGTTTATTCAGTTTCTGCACAGCAGCAGCCCTGGGAAGTACCCTACCAGATTGAGGGCGTCTGGATGATGGTTGATGGCGACGGTGGTTCTGATCTTGGAAAAGCAAAAATTACGATTAAGAATGATACACTATCTGCGGTGATCACCGAGATTTTTGGCAGGTCACGGGGTGAGAGTGCTGTTTGTGATCTTTGTACGGATTCGTTAAAAGGAAAACCACTTATTGGTATGACAATCCTGAAGGGTTTTCGTCAGAAAGACAGAATCTGGCGGAAAGGGCGGATGCTGGATTTCCAGGATGGTAAATGGTACCGTGCAGAACTAGAATTATCCCCGGATGAGTCAGAATTATCGGTATTCAGTTACGTCCGGTTCATAGTAAAAGTCGGAAAAACCCAGAAATGGGTAAAAATTCAGTGACACTTACCACCCGTAAAAACAACCAGCTCGTGGTAGATAATGGCGTAAAAACTACCACGTTGTGGTAGTTTTTACGCCATTATCAAGAATGAAACCGAAAAAGATGTCAATCGAAGTAAAAAGAAATAAAACGAAGAACTACTCGTTTAACGTACTATCCTCGATCCATTTCAGATAATCCGGGTTACTGTGGGTAATTGGAAGTGCCACGACGCAGGGAACCTCATAGGTGTGGAGTTCCTTTGTCCGTTTAAGAACTTTATCAAAAAGTGAGGCTCTTGTCTTGGCAATAAGGATGCATTCGGAGTCGTTGCAAATATCACCCTGCCACCAGTAGATCGATTGTATAGCGTTGATTATGTTCACACAGGCAACAACGCGTTCAGACACAAGCGTTTCCCCGATGGTTATGGCCTGCTCGTTATCCTTGCATGTTATGTATACAGCAACAATATCCATACAAACCTTTTACTTGTGTTTGAAGAATATTGATCCGGATATAGAATTACCCAAGCTTGTTTTCACGATCCAGGATGATCTTGCCAAGTGCTTTCATTGGAACGGGCTTTTCAAAAAACACTGCATCAAGCTGTTGAAGCCGTTCTTCTGCAATTTCAGAAACATACCCTGAGATCAGCACCTTTTTAACATCGGGAGGTGCGGTCTCCATTAACTCTATTCCATTGAATTTAGGCATTTTATAATCGGTAATAAGTACGTCGACATCGTTTCCAAGCAGAAATGACCGTGCTTCGGCAGCATCATTGAATGTATGAATATTAGTATTCACTGATGAGCATTCGATAAATGTTTTAAGTAATTCGGTTATCTGGATCTCGTCATCCACAATTACCACTTCAAGGCTTTTTGTCATCAAATCATTCCCTTCAAATATTGATCTCATAACAAGATCTTACCATAAAGACCATGAATGTTCAATTACTTTTTTTACTAAATTACTTGCAGGCAATGTGTTGAACATTTTTTTGTACGGATACTTTTTGCCAAATGCCTGACATATTCGGGGCCCCCATTTACTATTTGTGATGTAAAACCGCTCCGGGGTTGATAAGTGTATATGGAAATATTTTTTTAAGTCAGCTTGTGGATGATACTATTTTGCATCCATGGAAAAAAAAGAACCTAAAAGGAACATAGAACTGCTCAGGCCAGCTCCAAAGTACACACCGGATCTTCCGATTCTGGAACATCGGGAAAAGATTGTATCACTCATTAAGGAACATCAGGTGGTAATCGTTGCCGGTGAGACCGGTTCTGGAAAAACGACACAGCTGCCATCGTTTTGTCTTGAGGCA
The DNA here is from genome assembly GCA_012513915.1 of Fibrobacter sp. Taxonomy (GTDB): domain Bacteria; phylum Fibrobacterota; class Chitinivibrionia; order Chitinivibrionales; family Chitinispirillaceae; genus JAAZBG01. Next base: position 4,312 of record JAAZBG010000326.1, on the reverse strand, counting down.
GGTAGAGGTGTTACCGGTAAAATCGGTTGCACACAACCCCGACGGATCGCCGCGACATCAATAGCCGCGAGAGTCGCGCAGGAACTCGGCTGCGTTTTGGGTAATGAGGTCGGGTACAAAATCCGCTTTAGCGATATGGAAAAACCACAGACCTGTGTGAAATATATGACGGATGGTATCCTGCTGACTGAGATCGAACGGGATCCGCTGCTTCGGATGTATGATACATTAATAATCGATGAAGCTCACGAGCGCAGTCTCAATATCGACTTTCTTCTCGGTTATCTGCGTCAGATTCTGTCCAGACGCCGTGATCTTAAAGTGATCATCTCATCTGCAACAATTGATACGTCCCTGTTTTCAAAATCGTTTGATGATGCGCCGATAATTGAAGTTTCCGGCAGAATGTACCCTGTTGAGGTATTGTACCTTGATCCCCGTAGCGATGACGACGACGCTGATGAAGAAGAAAATGTCGACTATATTAATGCAGCGGTCCGGGCAGTCCGGGATATTTCCGATATGTATGGACCGGGTGATACGCTGATTTTTATGCCGACCGAACGGGATATCCGTGAAACCTGCGATAAACTGCATGGGATGCATCTGGACAATACAGATATACTGCCACTCTTCTCGAGATTAAGCCGGGGTGAACAGGACCTGATCTTTAAAATCACCGGCAGACGTAAAATTGTAGTAGCCACCAATATCGCAGAAACATCAATAACGGTTCCGGGAATCCGGTTTGTCGTTGATACCGGGCTGGCAAGAATCTCCCGGTATATTCCGCGGCTGCGCACGAATCGTCTTCCGGTAGAAGCAATTTCGAAAGCCGCAGCAAAGCAGCGTATGGGGCGATGTGGCCGTGTTATGGATGGTGTCTGTGTCCGGCTGTACTCCGAAAGGGAGTTTAATGAACGCGATGAATACACCCTTCCTGAAATAAAACGGTCGAACCTTGCCGGGGTTTTACTTTCGATGATCGCGCATAAACTCGGTTCCATTGAAGCATTTCCGTTTCTCGAACCGCCATCAAAGCAGGCTATCAGTGAAGCCTATGCGCAGTTGAGGGAACTTGGCGGACTTGACGAAAAGAATGTGCTTACAGAAACGGGCCGCGAAATGGCCTATCTGCCGCTTGATCCGCATATTGCACGGATGGTTCTTGCCGCGAGGAAAGAGGGGGCTCTTCGTGAAGTAAAGATTATTGCATCAGCACTATCGATTGTTGATCCGCGGGAACGGCCCTTTGACAAGCAGGCTGAAGCTGATCTTGTGCATAAGAAATTCCGTGATCAGGCATCGGATTTTCTGCTGTATGTAAATTTATGGGATGCATATCAGAACGAATGGAAAATGCTTAAAACCCAGAACAAAATGAGAAAGTTTTGTAAAGAGCATTTTCTCTCGTATATTCGTATGCAGGAGTGGCATGATGTACATCAGCAGCTTCACGAAACGCTGTATCATCTAAAAAAGTATCATGAAAACACCGATCCGGCTCACTATGATGCAATTCACCGCGCTGTGCTTACCGGACTTTTGACAAATTGCGCAAAAAAAAATGAGCAGGGAAAATACACTGCTGCCCGTGGTCGCGAAGTACTTATCTTTCCGGGTTCATCACTTGCACAAAAGAAAATCGACTGGGTGATGTGCCATGAGATCGTGGAGACATCACAGGTATTTGCAAGAACGGTTGCAGTGATCAATCCGAAATGGCTTGAGGAACTCGGAGCACATCTTTGTTCGTGATCATACAGCGAACCCTCTTTTGATGAGATTTCCGGATCTGTCAAAGCCGACGAAACGGTATCGCTGCTTGGTCTGACGGTTGCAAAACATAACGGTATCCGATATGGGCGTATTAATCAGACTAAAGCAACGGAAGTATTTATCTGGAAAGGGCTCGTTGAGGAGCTGCTGAACAGTGCTCACAAGTTTTATACGAATAACAAAAAAATCAGGAAAAATGTAGAGCGCATGGAGGCAAAACTCCGTAGCCGTTCTTTATTTGCGGGGGAACAGGCAATTTATGATTTTTACAGTACCAGAATTGTCAATGTGTCATCACTGCATGATCTTAACCGTTTTGTAAAAGATCTCCCTGATGAAACGGTGCTTTACATGAAAGAGTCGGATATACTTACCGATGCGTATGATGATCAGGATAAAGTATTTCCTGATTCGGTTACGGTTGGTGATAAATCATTCAGGCTGAAATATAATTTTGCCCCGGGTAATGATACTGATGGTGTCACGATAAAAGTTCCGGCACGTGATGCTGTGTATATTAACGCCGATTCTGTGGGGTGGCTTGTTCCTCATTTGTGGCCGGAACGTGTACTCGAGCTGCTTCAGGGGCTGAATAAAGAAACGAGAAAAAAACTGATGCCGCTTAATGAGAAGGCCCGTGAGGTTGCATCAAAGCTTGCTCCGTGCCGTGACTCATTTAATGCAACGGTTGCCCAAATGGTACGCCAGCTTTACGGATTACAGGTAGAATTCAACGATACTGCTGATGAAAAAGTATCGCCGCATTTACGGTTGCGTTTTGAAGTCTGTAACGATTCCGGCGAGGTGCTTGTCAGTGGCAGGGATACGTCGGTATTGTCAATTGATAAACTGCAACAAGTGACAGCGGGCGAGAGCGAGTGGGAGAGGGCTGCTAAAAAGTATGAACAGTATAATCTGACCGACTGGAGCATTGGGGATCTTGAAGATTATATCGAGATCGCATCATCAGGGAAGGGGGTGCCACTCTATGGATATCCGGCACTGTGCACTTTTAATGATGGCGTTGCTTTAAAAATGTGCAAAACCTCCACAGAAGCGTTACAGATGCATGCTGCAGGGCTTCGTGCGCTACTTGAAATTGTTCTCGGTCCTGAATTCGTATGGATCGAGCGTGAATTGAAGTTTACAAATCAGATTAAGTTGTTGTGTTCACCATTTGGCGGAGCAGATACGGTAAAACAGCAGTTGCTGCTATCCGTTAAAGAGTATCTGCTTGATATACCATCACCGCCGCTGCCCAGGACACGGGTACAATTTGATGAACTGCTTGCTAAAATCAAGAAATTGACAACCGGATGCGGGTATGAAGCATTGACGTTAATAGAAAAAATTCTTGTTCAGTATACATCGTGTCTGACATTGATAAATAAGGAAACCAGATCGTCAATGGGTGATATCAGAAAAGAGTTAAAAGCAGATCTTCATGAATATATCAATCTGTTTATAAATGATACTCTCTCATTTGATTGTTTGCGTCAGTATCCGCGTTATCTAAAAGCATTCAGTTATCGGATTCAGCGTGCATTTAACGAGCCATTTAAATACCGTGAGAAACGGGGCCTTTTACGGATGTACAATAAAAAAGTAATTGACGCAGTGGTGAAGATTCCGTTTGAAAAGAAGAAAAGTGCGAATCAGTTGTTGTCAATGTATAATGAGTTTGCTGTGTCTCTTTTCGCACAACAGGAGGTTAAAACGTTGTATCCGGTGTCGGAAAAACGGCTGGATAAGATGATTGCGGAGGCGGGCTGTTGAAATGTATGTAGGGGATGGTCGCGACCGGGCCCCTACATGGTGACCGTTCCACAACACACCGGTATTACCCGATAACCATTTGCGCAATCTCATTGGCACGTTTGACATAATTACAGCATTTCTCCTTTAACCCCTGTTCGCGGAACATCTTCTGACCATCCTCAGTAAGCAGATTACAGCCGGGGAGAAGATCGCTACAGATTACGGTGCCAAACTCTTTTGTAAACGCATCAATGAGTTCACGTACTTTCCTGTAGGTGGTTTCCTGATTTTCCAGGCTGTCAATTTCTCCGCGGCCGTGTACCAGGCTGATCGCCATTATTGCACCGGTCACAGCTCCGCATACTTCCTGCTTGCGGCCCATTCCTCCGCCGAATCCATTGGCAATTTTAAAGAGCGTTTCCTTGTCTGCATCGAAACGGTCTGCAAAGCTTGTTAGTACTGCCTGTGCGCAATTAAAACCTGATCTGAATGTTGATTCTGCCTGATTCATATCTGTTCCTTAAATTATGTAACGATAAATTAAGAATTATAACCCAAAATTCAGCGGTTATGCCTGAGTGATAAAAGCTTGCATAGTGTACCACAATCAAGCTACTGATTTTAGGTTAAATACTGATTATAATCATTACTCAAGAGTACCGAGTTTAAAATAGATCTTTAAGCTGCCATTTGCAATCCTTCCTTTCGATTCTTATCTATTTTTGACAAAATAAAATTAGTGAGTGGATTATTTTTCAACGAACCTTTAAGAAAT
>JAAZBG010000026.1 GCA_012513915.1 Fibrobacter sp. | reverse complement strand
GATCTCAATTGAAAAGCATCAGGATGGCTACATAATCTGTGCCAATAAATTTATTGGCAAGTTTAAGGTAAACGGTCATTCTACCAAGTATCATATGCTTCAACATAAAGATCGTATTGAGATCGGATCAAGCACATTCAGATATATGGAGAATGGATAATTCCGATGAGGTTCGCTTTTATTTCTGATATCCACGCAAATCTTGAGGCGCTTGAGGCGGTATTTGAAGATATCCAGGATCAGCGTATTGACGAAGTAATATGCCTTGGAGATATCGTAGGGTATGGAGCAAATCCTAATGAATGTTGTGACCTTGTCAACGAACGTTGCCCGGTAACGCTGCTTGGCAATCATGATGCAGCTGCGGTTGATCAGTTGTCAACACAGCATTTCAATATTCATGCAAAGATTGCGATAGAGTGGACTACGCAGAATCTCAAAACAGAATCAGAGCGTTTCTTACGCACCCTTCCTTATAAAGCAACAAAACCACAGATGACCCTCGTTCATGCAACACCGTATGAACCAAACATGTGGTATTACATTACATCACTAGAAGAAGCTGCTTTTAATTATCAATTTTTTGATACCCAATTGTGTCTGGTCGGGCATACGCATATTCCAATTATAATCGTGCTTGACAAAGATAAAGAACTCTATGTTCATCAGGATACTGAGATCCATCTTGACGATGTCAAAGAGAGCCGCCTGCTAATCAATGTTGGCAGTGTTGGTCAACCCCGTGATAGAAATCCGCGGTCCTGTTATGGCATTTTTGACAGCGATGCCGGTGTATTCTGCTATCGCAGGGTAAGCTACAATATTGAAAAGACACAGGCAAAAATGAAAAAGATCAAGATGCCTGAGTTCCTTATTTCACGATTGGCTGATGGCCGGTAGTAGAAGCTGATGCTGGTCTGAATTGCTCCGGTCATGAGCGATTACTTTGTGAAGTATCGATGAGTCGCACTATACCCGTACCACTGCCAATCTCCCTGAAAATGTATTTGTAAAATAAAACCAGCTATAATCAGACTGTCACTATTATCCAAAGTTCCAAACTGAACCTGCCATTTTTTTTATGGGGCCTGAAAGTTTTTTTCACCGGATTGGTGATGTTTTCGGGTTTAAGGATATCGATTTTGATGAAGAACCCGGGTTTTCAGGATGCTATTTACTAAAAGGAAATGATTCCATTATTGTCATTGGGGGAGGGATCTGCGGAACTTGCGTCAGGATGTTACAGTACTGAAATGGTATAACGAAAAATCTTGCAAAAATATACTGAGCAGTATATTTTAAAGGATAACAATAAGACGATTCTTTTATGTGGCTTTTGATGTGGGCAGATGAAAGTCATGAAACGACAGGTTTGGTTGATAGCAGAGAGGCTGGTTGTTGAAAAAATCTGACAGAACGCGTGAATTTATTCTTTCCCGGTGTGCACCTGTTTTTAATCAAAAGGGCTATGTCGGGACATCACTGGCCGATCTTGAGTCCGCTACAGGGTTAACAAAAGGGTGTATTTATGGATTGTTTCAGACTAAAGAAGCGCTTGCCGTAGAGTGCTTTGAGTATGCGCGGGCACTTATCCATGAACGGATGGATTGTGAGGCGCGTGAGAAAAACAATTCGATCGACAAACTACGTGCTATTTTTGATATGTGGCGTACATTTCCGGATTACTGGCCTATAAAAGGTGGTTGTCCGATCCTGAATACATCAATTGAGGCTGATGACACAAATCCACTTCTTCAGGCCCGGGTGGTAAAGGCCCTTGAAACCTGGCGGCGTTTCTTTTCGAGTATTATTACTAAAGGCATACGGAGCGGAGAAATCAAGCCGGATGCAAATCCTCATGTAATTGCAACGCTGTTTATTGCACTGCTTGAAGGAGCTACTATGATGTCAAAAGCATATAATGACAGTGCAAGTCTCGGCATTGTTCTTGACAAAATTGATGAGATGATTTATCAGATAAAAAAACAATAACATTGATACTGTAACTGTATTTACTGTGTAGAAAATAGTAACGAAACATGGTTGTTTATAACAAAATATACCAGTTGGTATAAAATAAGGGTTGGTGCGTATGAAAAAGATTAACAGGGTAGTTGTAACGGGCATGGGAGCGGTCACCCCGGTTGGCAATACGGTTGACCGTTACTGGGAATCACTGATCAATGGAGTAAGCGGTGCCTGTGCTATTACAAAATTTGACTGCTCACGGTTTAAAACAAGGTTTTGCTGTGAAGTAAAAGGGTTTGATCCACTTGAATATATTGATGCCAAAGAGTGCCGGTCTATGGATCTTTACTCACAGTATGCAGTCGCAGCTGCGCATCAGGCATTTGCGGATGCAAAACTTGATAGATTAAGGGGAGACCGGTACCGGTACGGTGTGATGTTCGCATCGGGTATCGGTGGGCTTGAGTCGCTTCAGAATGAGATTATCAGGTTTACACAAAAGGATTTTTCGCCACGTTTTTCACCACATATGATCATTAAAATGATCTCAAATATTGCCGCCGGTATTGTCGCGATGCGATACGATTTCCGAGGTGTAAATTATGGGATTGTAAGTGCATGTGCATCATCGACGACGGCAACAATTGATGCGTATAATACGTTGCGGCTTGGTAATGCGGATGTAATTATTGTCGGTGGCGCAGAGGCTGCAGTGAATGCGACAGCGATTGGAGGATTCAATGCGATGGGCGCACTATCAGAAAATAATGATAATTACAGCACTGCATCACGACCGTTTGACAAGACAAGAGACGGCTTTGTCCTTGGTGAGGGGGCAGGAGCGCTGGTCCTTGAAACGCTTGATCACGCGCTGGAACGTAATGCATCAATTATTGCTGAAGTGGCCGGTGGCGGAATGACTGCCGATGCTTATCATTATGCGCTTCCGCATCCTGAGGGACGATCGGTGTTTAACGCAATGCGGATTGCCATTGAGGATGCCGGAATGAAACCGCAGGATATTGATTATGTCAATCTTCACGCAACATCAACTCCCGCCGGAGACCCGCCGGAACTGATGGCTGTACAGGAGCTTTTTTCCGGATCCCTTGATACATTGAATGTGAGTGCAACAAAATCAATGACTGGTCACTTGCTTGGAGCCGCAGGGGTGATTGAAGCGATTGCAACGATCAAGTCAATAGTGGAGGGTATTATACCACCAACAATCAACACTACTAATATTGATCCTGCGTTAGATGTAAAGGTTGATCTGACACTTGGTAAGGCTCAGAAGAAAGTTATCAATGCTGCATTGAGTAATACTTTCGGATTTGGTGGACAGAACGCGAGTGTTCTGTTGAAAAAGTATGAAACGAATCGGTAACATTAATCGAACCACCGTATAAGGAATTTAAAAATAATCGAAATGGTGTGAGTGGGCAGAGGGCACTATTTGGACCCTCCGACCACTCAATAACCACTACTCATACTGTCTATCAATCAATTGCTTTTTTTGCATGGTGTTTTATCCAGCCGGCTATCTGATCAACATACTGATACACAATAGGAATTACATACAGTGTAAGGAATGTTGAACTTATGAGACCGCCAATAACGGCTGTTGCCATAGGTGCCATCTGCGAGCCATCCTTGCCGCCGAAGAATGCCATCGGGATCATACCTACGATTGTAGCAAGTGCTGTGATAATAACAGGACGAAGTCGTGTCTGACAGCCTTCAACAAGAGAATCATGCATGTTCTTGCCTGCTTCCCGCAGCTGATTGATGTAGTCAACCATAACGATACCGTTACTTATCACTATACCCACAAGTATTATTATACCCATGAATGTCACAATGGACAGCGTCTTTCCAAGTATTAGAAGTATCCACACAACGCCTATTGCTGCAAGAGGAATTGTAAACATGATCACAAACGGATGAACAAGGCTCTCAAACTGTGATGCCATGATCATGTAGATAAGAAGTATTGCAATGATAAGTGCAATCAGTAACTGTAAGAATGCTTCCTGCATGTCTTGAAATTCACCCTTGAATTCAAGTGCATATCCCTCAGGTAATGCATTCTTTATTTGATCAAGACGGGCTTCTACATCCTTTACAACATCACCAAGTGGTCTGTTTTCAAGGTTCGCGTCGACAATTCCGATACGATATTTATTATCGCGCTTGATTGTTACAGGACCAAGTCCTTCGGACATTGTAGTAACCTGGCTCAGAGGGATGATTGCTCCGGTCGGTGTTTTCAATGGAAATTGACGGATGTAGTCAAGGTCGGATCTGTATTTTTTGTCAAGAATAACCCTCATGTCAATTTCGTCGTCACCGGTTCTCAACTGCGTCGCAACAGTTCCGAGGTTTGCTGCCTGAAGAGCGCTCTGTACCTGGGATGGTGAAAGGCCATAAAGGAGCGCTTTTTGTCTGTCAACCTTGAAGTGGTATTCAGGACGTGCTTTTGAGAACGATGATTCAAGATCTTTTAAGCCCGGGACAGACTTGATTGCATCAAGAATGTTTTGAGATATATCCTTGAGAGTATTGAGGTCTGTTCCATATACGTAAATGGATACAGGTTTGCCGCCGCCCATCGAGCTCTGGTTTGAGAATGTGATCTTTCCGTTATTGAGCACAGGAAATTTGTCACGAAGTGAATTCTGGATCTCCTGTTGTGTACGATCCCGGTCTTTTGTTTCTGTCAGACGAACGTATATTACGGCCCCGTTGGTACCGGTTACCGATGACTGGCTTCTTGAATTGTCATCACGGCCGATCATCTCGCCTACATATTTAACCTCTGGGACAGTTAGAAGCATTTCCCTTATCTGTCCGCACAATGCTGTTGTTTCGTCAAGTGTTGTACCCTGGGGCAATTCAACATTCATTGCCATCATACCATTGTCAGATGCCGGCATAAATTCTTTACCGACAAACAGAAGACCGACAACAACACTGACAATCACAATAAGGAAAACTGAACCAATAGTGAGACCCGGGCGTTTCAGTACTGATTTCAATGTCTTTGAATAGAAATTCTTAATAACATTAAACCATGCAGCTCCCTCTTTTTTCGGTTTACGGAAAAAGATTGATGAAAGCATAGGTACAATTGTAAATGCAACAAAAAGGCTTGCAAGAAGTGCAAATGCGATAGTCAGACTCAGGCCGCGCATAAGTTCACCCGCAATACCTTTTGAGAAGAGCATCGGAAGAAATACGATAATTGTAGTAAACGTAGATGCGACAATTGCCATACTGACTTCACTGGCACCTTTTTTAGCCGCTACCTGCGGAGACTCTCCGTTTTCAAGATGTCTGAAAATGTTTTCTATCACAACAACGGCATCATCCACAAGACGGCCGATACCCAGGGCCAGACCACCAAGTGTCATTATGTTAAGTGTAAAACCAGTAGAGTAAAGAATGATGAATGTCGTAATAATTGACAAAGGAATCGCGACAGAAATAATAAGTGTCGGTCGTATGTTTCCAAGGAAAATAAAAAGCAGGAGTATTGCCAGCATACCTCCGATAAGAAGTTCCTTCACCGTGGTCTTTGTGGTTCTTTTTACGGGATCGCCCTGATCAAAAATAGTTGAGAACTTGATTTCCGGGAACTGGGTCGTGATGGCTTCAATTTCTTTACTTACTTTTTGAGAGACTTTTAGTGTGTTTGAGCCACTCTGTTTTGAGACAATAAGGAATACGCTTGATTCTCCGTTTATTTTACTGAGACTGCGCTTTTCTTTGTATGTGTCAATAACATTGGCTACTTCATAAAGTTTTACAGGAATACCGTTAGGTGATGCTCCTACAACCGTATTTCTTATATCGTCAAGATCTTTGTATTCGCCCATCGCCCTGAGAAGTATGTCTGTGTTTGCCACATTGAAATACCCGGCCGGGGTGTTCGAGTTCTGAGATCTGAGCGAACCGATGATGTTATCCATTGCAAGGGATTTACCCTTGAGTTTTATTGGATCAACGCTAATCTGTATTTCACGCTCGTCTCCGCCCATAATCTGGACCTGCGCAACACCGTCAAGTCTCTGAAGGCGCTGCTGGACATTGTCTTCAAGAAATACCCTTAACTTATAGGAATCAGGATTTCCACTCACTCCGCTAAGTAGTACAGGCATCTGGGACATATCGAATTTGTAGACAAGAGGATCATTTATTCCAGTTGGAAGCATTCCTCTTATCTGTGCAATATAATCACGGATATCCATTGAGGCGACATCCAGATTTGTTCCCCATTCAAATTCGACTGAAATACTTGAATAACCTTCAGCTGAAGATGATGAAACTTTTTTTACATTGTTGACACTTGAAATTGCACGTTCAATAGGCTCTGTCACCAGCTGTTCAATTTCCTGAGGTGCTACACCCTGATAGCTTGTTACAACTGTAATTGTCGGAAATGAAATGTCCGGCATCATTTCAAGCGGCATTCTTGTCAGAGACATAAGGCCGAAAACCACCATTATAAGCGCAAGCATTGTTATTGATACGCGCTTTGTAACGGAAAAGTTTACAATCGGATTTATTTTTCTTATTCCTTCACTCATCGTATTTATCCTTATTACATGAATGTTGTTGATATTGTAAATTGGGCAATATCACCCGATACCTTATGAATGTAATGAAAAAACTTTCATGACATCCGAAAAATTAAAATATCAGTACTAATGTTTACTGACCGATAATCACTTCTGCGCTGTCAGGAAGTGCCTTGTTTCCTTTTATAACTACAATATCATTTTCCTGAATACCACTTAGAATTTCTGCATATTCATTTGTAATCCATCCGGTTTCCACCTTGCTTGACATGGCAATGTTACCATTTTTTATGGTGAAAATTTTGTTGTCTACAATTGCATCACGTGGAACACAAAGTGTATTATCTTTTTTGTCAATATTTACGTGCACTTCGGCATAAAAACCGGGGCGCAGCTTCAAGTCTTTATTCTGTACTACCACACGGGTGCTGAACATATTGCTTCTTGCGTCAGCCTGAGGATTGACAAATTCAATTTTCCCCCAGAGTGTGGCTGTATCAGTTGCATTGTCCACGCTTATGGCGACCTGCATTCCTTTCTTGACAAACTGAACTGTTTCGTTGTCGAGATCAAGGTCAAGTTTCAGCGGGTTGAGCTGTGTAATGTGTACAAGACCCGATGGTCCACCACTGTAGAGTTCCCCCTCTTCACAGGCCCGTGCAGTTACAATCCCTGCAAACGGAGCTACAATTATTGTGTTTTCCTGAAGTGTCTCTATCTGTCTTTTCATTACGTTATACTGTGCTTCAATACTCTCGAACTGGGACTTTGGAAGCGCATTGCCCTGGTAAAGTGCAAGTGAACGTTCATACTGCGCCTTTATGGATGCAAACTGTGTTTCAGTTGTAGAAAGCTGTGCATCGTCCATTTTTGCAACAACCTGTCCGGCCTTTACAAAATCACCAATCTGCACCGGAAGTGATTTTACACGTCCCGGACTCAACGGGCCGAGATTGGTTTCACGGTATGCTGCAAGTGTGCCAAGTACCTTGCGTTCCTTTACCAGTGTCCGGCGTTCAGCCTTTGAGACGGTAACATTTAATTTGATTTTTGCAACTTCAACATTTGCTGTTGAACTTTTCTCAGCTTTTTTACCCGGCAATTCGCATGCTGTAAAACCACAGAGTGCTGCTGTAGTGCATGCAATTGCTATTTTCAGAATTCGTTTGTTCATGGTGTCCTCTTTATGCATTTTATAAAGTTATTAATTTCAGAACAGTTATACAGAATATTAAATTTACTCAAATTGATCAGGTTTAATTTGACGGCACGATCCTGTATTCCTCAAGTGCAAGTATTGAACTGATTCTTGCCTGTGTGAATGCCACCGATTTGCTTGTCAGAAGTGTACGACTGTTGAGCAGATCTGTGTTTGTGATTGCCTGCGCATCGTACTTCAATTTTGAAATGTCAAGTGCTTTTGTTGCTGTTTCCATGTCTGACTGTGCAATCTCAAGTGCCTTTCTGCTTTCGTCAACAGTTCTGGCAAGTGAAAGAACTTTAAGACGGAGCTGATCGCGTGTGTTATTGTATGTCAGTTCAAGCTGCTGAATCTGAATATCAGATTTCTGTGCTTCACGGTAATTTTTACCCCAGTCAAAAATTGACCAGTTCAGAGAAACGCCTGCGGTTGTAGTATGTTTGAGTTCGTCTGCAGAGTACTGATTTGAAAAGCTGTTGTTTAAAAAGCCGCTTACTGTCGGCAGATAAGAACCATACTGGATCTTTTTTGCCAGTTTCAATGTTTCAATCTTGTTTTTCAATATTTTTATTTCTTCACGATCGTCAAGCAGTTTGTTGATTTCATCTTCAGACGGCGGTGTAAATGCCTCAAGTGCTTTTGCAAGTTCAGATGTATCAACTTCGATATCAGATCCGGTCGGTAGCCCGAGGAAAAGGAGCATCTGATCGCCAAATGTCTTGATCGCATTTTTTGTCTTCAGCTCTATAAGACTGTTGTTGTCAATCTGAATCTTTGTGTTGAGCAGATCGAGCTCAATCATCATCTGGTTTTCATACATCTTCTTCTGCATTGAAGAGAGATCTGCAAGCCAGGCCTGTGCTTCGTGGATGGATTCGACACTTTTCATTAGCGCAACGTAATTCCAGTACATTTTACGGGCATTGTATCCAATGTCTGTCAGAGTACGTTTATGAGTTGTCTCCTGGGCTTCGTCGGAAAGCTTTGCAATCTTGTAGGCATTTGCAATTCTACCGCCTGCAAATATCGGCTGGCCAACAGTAAAACCAAGGCTCCAGAGATTATCAGGCGTGGATAATGAAGAACCCATTCCTGAAAACATGCCAAGAATTCCGGATAATATTTTTTTATCTGTGGGGTCTGCAGATGGATTATACAGAATATTCATAAGCGATGTATCCACAGACGCTCCCCCGACATCAGGAGTCTTTACCATTCTTGTGTACCCGGCTGTACCATTCAGGACAGGCAGAAAGGATGCTCGTGCACTCTGGACAGATTTTTTCTGTATCTGATTATTAAGTTCAGAACTTTTTACTGTCAAAGATTGTTTTTGTGCAAATTCTGTGGCTTTATCAGCAGAGAGATATATCGTGTCTGCTATAGTGGTGCCCCAGAGAGTGGTTGCACAGATAAATGCTGTTCTGCATAGTTTTGTTATTGTTTTTTTACTCATATCTGCGTATTTACCTGTTAAAGGGTGGTTTGTTTTTTTCCGGTTGTAATAGAAAACCCATTTTTTATGAATTCAATTAATTGCTCAGTAGCTGTAGCAACATCGTCAGCCTTACCCTGCATTTTCCATTTCATCTGAACTGAGTGTGATATGACAATCAGCATCTGTGAAAGGACATCATCCGGTATCGGACTTGCTATTTCGCCGTTTTTTCTTCCTCTCTTTATGATCATGCTGTAGGCTTCCTTGGATTTATTTATCGCGTTAAAAAATTGTTTTTTCAGTTCGCTCTGATTTTCAGAATTAAGATTTGCCACTGCAATTTTGATGTAATCGTCGATATCAAGGAAAAGTGAGAACTTATCTGCCAGATGTTTCAGAATTATTCTGTAGATTTTATCAATGCTCTCAATAAAGGGCAGCTCCTGTGAGGCAACAAGTGAAATTGGTTCTCCAAGCTGCTCAAATTCCCGCATTGCGAGGGAGATAACAATGGACTCTTTGTCGGCATAATAATTATAGAGGGATGGTTTAGAGAATCCGGCGACAGCAGCAATGTCCTCCATGCGTGCATTCCATATACCCTTTTCACAGAAAACTTTATTTGCGGCATCAAGAATTAGCTTGCACTTGGCATCTTTGACTGCCTGGATTTTCAAATCTTTGGGCTCCATTGTTTTTTACCTCTTGTTGTGTTGTTTGACCTTTTAGTTAAATATACTGACTTTGAGTAAAAAAATCAAGAGGCTTGTTCAAAAAGCACTTTAGGGTAACATGCAAAAATGAATGTCAGTATGGTGATTAAGTGTTTGATGTGTAAAAGAGTTGGAGCGAAACGGAATGTTCCGGCAGGAAGGACAAATTTGATATCTTTTTATTTCTTTAACTCATACACGGCATCCTCAACAGATAATTTATTTCCGGTAATGGTCAATGCCGAAGTAGATCCGGTACTCCATCGTACTTCAATATCCCATTCACCACTATCCTGTAGCAGTTCTTCCGGTAATTTCAAAAAATTCTCAGCTTCAATAGCCCATTTAAGGCTCTGCCACTCTGTTGTACCTGTTTTCCTGACCCGCATTTCCAGCACTGAACCGGGGCCGTTGCGGGTCTGGATCAGTGACCACCACTGGTTGCTTCCGGTTTTAATACAGAGCGATGGAGGACCATCAGAAACCCCATCATTACCATCACAATCTACCCACTCCCATTCACCTTCATAACGACCTGCCTGTGATTGCATAATCACTGCAGCTGGAGCACCCCCAAGATCGATCCCGCAGTTATCATCGGGACACTTATCCACGATACGAACAACGGTTACACGCTCTTCGCCGGCTGCTGTGCGCACACGAACTTTCGCACATTGTCCGCAGATCCTGCCATCCTGCCACTGCCCTTTTTTATCACCCGGAAACTGACTGACATTAATTGCGGCATAGTATTTGATTTTCGTGGAACCGTAATTACAAGCGCCACCCTGTGAATTTTCCGGATCTGCAGGCGATCCATACGTAGTGACATCACCGGTTCCCCCTTTGTCACTATAAACAGGAATGGTAGGGGTGATAAACCCGACTCCTGATTGCATCAGTTTGATGTTGATATTATCTTCTGTTGCAGCAGTGACTGCACGCCGGACAGTCTGATATCCAGCTGCTGATACGATGAGAATATCACTGAATTCGCTTGTACTGCTTACCAGAAAGGAAACTGTAGACCGGTGAGATACTGATGATGTATTGCAGGCAGAGATCCGGTTTCCGGTTATGGCACATTTATACGTATACCTGTTTCCGTTAAAGTCAAGAACGAGTAAAGAGACCCCCGATGGTACTTTTGCAAGGGGAACCTGAAATGTGGTTGTGCCATTGACAGTGTGGAATGCCGATTGATCAATGATTTTTTTGCCATCAATAGAAAACACAGTCAGGTGTGCATCACCGGTTGGTTGAATATCAATACGTATACTGTTTCCATTGAGAATAATTGCAGGTGAGGGGTAGGCTTGAGATTTGTGATCAGCTATAATTCCTGTCGTACCGCTGATATCAAATGCCCCATTTTGATCGGTAAATGTTTTGATCCCACTCAGGTTGTACAATGTTACTTCAGCTCCTGGAATTGCCTGATTATTTTGATCAAGAACGGTGCCGCTAAAGTGTAGTAATTCTGCATGAAGGGTTTGCTGATACTCCGTGAAACAGAATAATGATATTACTGTAAAAATAAAAAATCTGCTCAAAACAGGTCTCCCGTATTTGTAAAAATTATACACTCTGTGACGTCAGAATTTCCAAAAAGTCTCAAACTCCGCTGAAAATATTACCAGAATCGTTTTGGTTTCTAATTAAAATCAAAATACCATATATAATTCAAATATATACATAAAATGTAGATGATGTATTGATGTGTATGACTGTATTTGCTGGTGTTGATTAAGTAGTGCGATTTTTTGTCACTAATTCTCATTATTCCGAATGATGATTCCAGGAACCATCATCGGGATTAAATCTTCCAATCAATGATCAAGTGTGAATCATCCTCACTTCAGATCCGGGATAATTTGCGATAGGAGATTGATAATAAAGACTTTATTGTAATAGAAAAAGCAGGTCAAACGTTTTAGGTTGTTTGCTAAGGAGCAAAAATATTCGCTTTACAGACTTCATTTTAACCGATTGAAACCAATGCTGGTCCACAACAGCATCTTGGAGTGCGTCCTATCGGGCGTACAAAAAAAAGACGTTCAGTTGAACGTCCTTATAAATAATTTGAAAAAGTAATGCATCTCAAAGGCTAGTTTCTAAAACAGCAGTAAACGCTGTATTCTGTTGTGTCAACCTTATTTAGCCTCACCGTTTTCATCGGTTTTAATAACCCAGTTACCAGCGCCAACTACGATACAACCACCATCATTTGTCAATTTCATGTCGGAACAATATTCATGAGCACCACTTGTGCCATAAGTAGTTTCTTTGATAATATTACCACTGGAATTGACTTTCGCAATATAGATGTCTTGCAGGCCACTTCCAAGTTTGGTAGTTGAGCCAGCAATAAAGTAACCATCACTTAGAGGTTGTATAGATGCTAAATCGAAAGCGTTAGGATAATTTTTGAACAGACTTACCTTGCCCTCGTCAGCCTGCGAAACTTTCAGTAGATAGCATTCATAATTTGTTTGTGCACTAACTACACTAATCACACAGTCGCCGTCCATTGTGACCTCAATACTACTTACAGTATGCACCCTGCCACTACTCTGTAATATATCTTGATAATAATTTATCCATTGCTGCTCACCCTCAGAATTTACTTTTATTATGCACGCTTTGCCACCCATACTGGCAACACCCGCCATCATATACCCGCCGTCAGGTGTCGGTACGCAGTCTGTTAAAGCATCCATTCCACCTGCATTATATTGAAAAGACCACACATCATGTCTTGTTGCATTTAATTTACATAAAAAGAAGTCGTTATTGGTGGTGCCGGCTATCATATATCCATTATCACTTGTCATTCGTGTTACTGAACCCGAATAACTTTGATTTGTCGAGTAAGTACTGTGAATCCATTCTTGATTTCCATTCTGCGACGAAAAGCATACAGCATGTACGTTATTATTATTGCTGCCAGTGATGATGACGCAGTTTGATGCTTTCTTGATTGATTGAACCGATTCCATAGGAAATGTTTTTGTCCATACAGTATCACCATCTAAATCCAGTTTAATTAGTATCCCATTATCATCACTTAATTCACCTGCAAGCATATAACTGCCATCATCAGCCTGGACGACATCCACTATTGACAATCCGGTATATTGTGTCATCTGAAGCTGTTTGACAAATGTCAAACCGGTAAACACGGCCGTTATTGTTGCATTGCCGCTTGTAAGTGTTATCGTTGTAGTTGCAGATGCTGTATTAGCTATTTGTGCAGTCCCTGACACTACTCTCCAGTATTTAAACTTATATCCGGTTGACGGTGTGGCAGTAATTGATCGTGCTGCTGCGGAATCCACACTTACAATTCCGGAAGGATTTGTTGTGCCGTTAACCGGTGCCTCAATTGTCAGGTTGTATTTTTTTACAATCCACTGCGCGAATAATGTAGTATCTGATTTAATCTTAAATGTTGATGCTGCAGCCATTGCAACACCGCTTCCGTTTGCTTTTGTATTCCATCCATTGAAGTCAAACCCTGTTTTTGTAAGCCCGTTCGTATTACCTGATATGGTCACAGTTGCATTTGAATCATAGGTTGCAGCATCCGGAACATCTCCTCCTGTGTTTCCATTACCGTCGTATCTGAGTGTGTATGTTTTAGCTTTCCACTTTGCATACAGAATTGTATTTGCGGTTATCTTAAAAGTACTTGTACCTGCTATATACGTTGTACCTTTACCGTCTTTGGCTGTATTCCATCCATCAAAAGCACTCCCTGTTTTTACAAGGTTTCCTGCATTAGCCATAGCAGTGACAATAGAGGCAGAGTCATGAAGGCTTGCATCAGACGGTACTGTTCCTCCACTGGCACCATTGTCATCGTAAGTAACGCTGTACTGTTTTATTTTCCACTGAGCATAAAGAGTGACATTTTCAGAAGGCATCTTGAATGTTGATTTTGCAGCGTATGACTTTTCGCCGCCTTCAGCAGCAGTGTTCCACTCGATAAATGTATATCCAATTCTTGAAAGTGAAGTAGGCTCCAGGACAGTCACTAATGAATCTGCTTCGTATTTTTTAGAGTCTACCGGAGCAGTTCCTGAACCGTTGTTTGCAAGATAGGTAACAGTAAATGTCGGGTTTGTTGTCCACTGCGCATAAAGGGTATCATTTGCAGCACCAATTGCATAATCACTTCCCGCAACCCGGGCAGTACCAGTACCTGCAGCATTAGTGTTCCATCCAGCAAAAGTACTACCGGTTTTTACAAGTGTGCCTGCAGCAGCGACAGTGACCGACGCTCCGCTCAAATATCTGTTAGCATCAACAGGAACAGAACCACTTGTGCTTCCGTTTCCGATGTAGGTAACAGTAAATGTTGGATTTTGCGTCCACTGCGCATAAAGAGTATCATTTGCAGCACCAATTTCATATGTACTTGCAGCAGCCCGTGCAGTACCGGTACCATCAGCATTAGTGTTCCATCCAGCAAAGGTACTACCGGTTTTTACAAGTGTGCCTGCAGCAGCGACAGTGACCGGCGCTCCGCTTAGATATCTGTTAGCATCAACAGGAACAGAACCACTTGTGCTGCCGTTTCCGATGTAGGTAACAGTAAATGTCGGGTTTTGCGTCCACTGTGCATAAAGAGTATCATTTGCAGCACCAATTTCATATGTACTTGCAGCAGCCCGTGCAGTACCGGTACCTGCAGCATTAGTGTTCCAACCAGCAAAGGTACTACCGGTTTTTACCAGGGTACCAGCGGCAGCTACTGTGACCGATGCTCCACTTATATATTTGTTGGGATCAACAGGTACAGAACCACTTGTGCTTCCGTTTCCGATGTAGGTAACAGTAAAGGTCGGATTTTGCGTCCACTGCGCATAAAGGGTATCATTTGCAGCACTAATTGCATAAGTACTTCCAGCAGCTCTCGCAATGCCGGTACCTGCAGCGTTGGTGTTCCATCCTGTAAATGTACAGCCGGTTTTTACCAGCGTACCTGCTGCAGCTACAGTGACCGATGCTCCGCTCAAATAATTGTTTGAGTCTACAGGCACAGATCCGCTTGTGCTGCCATTTCCGATATAAGTAACTGAATAAGTCGGGTTTGTTGTCCACTGGGCATATAATGTGTCATTTACAGCACCTATTGCATAAGCGCTTCCCGCAGCTCTGGCAATACCAGTACCTGCAGCGTTGGTGTTCCATCCTGTAAACGTACTGCCGGTCTTGACAAGTGTACCTGCTGTTGCGACAGTAACAGATGCTCCGCCAATATATTTATTTGAGTCTACAGGCACAGTTCCGCTTGTGCTGCCATTTCCAAGATAAGTAACTGTATATGTCGGATTTGTTGTCCATTGAGCGTAAAGTGTGTCATTTGCTGCACCTATTGGATATAACGTTCCCGCAGCTCTGGCAACACCGGTACCAGCAGCGTTGGTGTTCCATCCTGTAAACGTACTGCCGGTTTTAACAAGCGTACCTGCAGCAGCGACTGTGGCCGATGCTCCACTTATATACTTATTCGTGTCCACAGGAACAGTTCCACTTGTGCTGCCATTTCCAACATACGTAACAGTATATGTCGGGTCTTGTGTAACTGATTCAGCTGAGACCTGAATAGTAACACTTACGGATGAGCTTAATGGAGGATTGCCATTGTCGGTAACAGTAAATGTAACAGTATGTTTTGCTGATGTAACATTGGGTGCTGTCCATGTAAATTGTGAATCGTTTGCAAGTACTGCTCCCTCAGGTTGTCCTGCCATGGTTACAACAAGCTGCTGTCCGGAATCCTTATCTGATGTATGAATTGTTAGGCTACATGTTTCAAGAGGTTTTACGATACTGTCACCTGAAATAGATATGAGTGGTGTATGCGGAGTTGACGTAACCGTAATCACAACAGTTTGCGAATCTGATTCCTGTGGATATCCATTGTCATTAACAATAAACAGAATTGTATCTCTGCCAGTAAATATCGAAGGAATGATCCATGTGAATTTATTGTCTTTAAGTAAAGAACCTTCAGGCTTACCCTTTACTGATGTTGTAAGAAGTTGTTTCGTATCGGGATCGGTTTTTGTAATAGATAGTACGCATGTATCTCCAGGTTTAAAAATGGTGTCACCGGAAACGCTGATTGACGGTTT
>JAAZBG010000025.1 GCA_012513915.1 Fibrobacter sp. | reverse complement strand
TAATGCCCGGTTTTGTAAAATAGCTCAAGATATACTATTTTATACAACAAGTGCGTTACATTGACCGCTCTTTTGGGTCATTTTTTACTACTTAGTGTCACTATTGATGCAAAACGCCTTTTAATCGTTTGACCTTATAAAGATTAGTATTCTTTTACCCTGCGAAGTTAAAGGAGAATAGAAATGTCAGGAAAAAATGTAATCCTTTTTGGCCCTCCGGGAGCAGGAAAGGGTACACAGGCAGCAAAACTCAGGGATCTTTTAAATGTACCACACATCTCTACCGGCGAAATGTTCCGGTACCACATGAAAAACAATACCGAACTCGGACAGACAGCCAAAACATATACCGACAAAGGTCAACTTGTTCCTGATGCTATAACAATTGCAATGGTAAAGGATCGTCTCAGCCGGGATGATATCAATGCCGGGTTTCTCCTTGATGGATTCCCGCGCAGCGTTCCTCAGGCAGAGGCACTTGACACAATACTTAATGCAACCAATGTCAGCATCAATCATGTTGTCAACATCAGTATTCAGGATGATGAGATCCGGACAAGACTTGCAAAACGTGCAGCGATTGAAGGACGTGCTGATGATGCAGATCCAAAGGTGATTCAAAACCGGATCAATACATATAAAAACCAGAGTGAGCCATGCCTTGGTTATTATCGCCCTCAGGGACTTGTACGTGACATTGACGGTATAGGAAGCATCGATCAGGTGTTTGACAGAATAAAAAAAATATTCAATTAATTACAAAGTAACTATTGACAATAGTGATCATAACACATTCCTCTGAAACAGTGTTTTCTAAGGAAAAGAAAAATGAAACCACTACTTGACAAATACTCTCTTGTCATTATTGGCGGAGGCATCGTCGGGCTCAGCGCTGCGATTGCCTGGGCAAAAAACCGTGATACATCAAAATATCCTGTTCTGCTTATCGAAAAACAGCCAGTCGTCGGAGGGATGGTCACATCTTTTAAGCGCAAAGGTTTTCTCTTCGATACCGCACAACTAATCCCTGATCCACTGGAACTTTTCAGGTATCTTCAAATTGATTGTGAACTAAAAAAATCTTAATATCATTTTTGAATCTCCAGAAATTCAATGAAGATCTCCCGATTCACCTCGGGGACTTACATGGTAGTGATTTTCTCTTCACAGCATCTTGTCCATATTAAAGAAACGAATGAATACTTGACACATTAATATTTACTATCGGGTAGTCAATGTATGATATATGATTTCTGTCCCGCAAAACAATAGTGATTTCTATAGCACAAAAAAAGTCAAGATTATATCATTACAAAAATAGTATATTAAATCTGTACATACAGAGTTTACGTGATGCAAATACCCGAAGGGCTGTATTATGTTAAGGAAACTTTCGATACTTCTTGTATGCTTATTTGCTGTTGAATCACTCCCTGCTCAACAACCTCAAATAGATGCCACTGAACTTATTTCAAAAGCCGATGCCAAACGAAGGGGTAAATCCTCTACCGGAGCTATGACTATGACTGTTGAACGACCGGGATGGAGCCGTACTGTGGCATTGAAAACATGGACGTTAGGAACCGACTACAGCCTGATACTGATCACTGCACCTGCAAAAGAAAAAGGACAGGCATTTCTCAAGCGCAAGAACGAAATGTGGAGCTTCGTTCCATCAATTGACCGGATTATCAAGATGCCATCATCAATGATGGGTCAATCGTGGATGGGATCAGATTTCACTAACGATGACCTGCTCAAAGAATCATCTTTTACAAAGGATTATCATCACCGGGTACTCGGATCAGAGGATCTCGCTATAGGACCGTGCTGGAAAGTGGAAATGGTACCACTGGAAAATGCAGCTGTTGTTTGGGGAAAGCTTTTGGTCTGGGTCACTAAAAAGGATGATAATTTCGTTAAGATTGAACGATATGATGAAGATGGTGAAATGATTAGTACCGAAATTTGTGATGCAATAAGAATGGTTGATGACCGCGAGATTCCTACGCATATGGTGATGACTCCTGGCGATAAACCCGGCAACCATACATCATTGACAATTGACACAATGGATTTCGACAGCCCGCTTAGTGAGGCATTCTTCTCACAACAGAACATGAAGCGGGTGCGTTAGGAAACTGATTGCAATATTTTTTTAACGCTTGATACTGGACAAAGGGATGCACTATGCGACTGCTGCTGCAAATGGCCTGGCGCAATATCTGGCGTAACAAACGCCGGACACTTATCACTATTTCGTCAATTGTTCTTGCGATGGTGCTTTCGGTGATAATGCGATCCATGCAGTTAGGTTCATACAGTAAAATGATTGACGACGTGGTAGGAATCTACTCGGGACATGTGCAGCTGCATGCCAAAGGTTACTGGGACGATAAAACTATCAATAACACATTTGAACTTCCAGACAGTCTTAAAAACAGCATTCTTCAGCACTCAAATGTCATAGATTTGATTCCCCGGCTTGAATCTTTTGCGCTTGCAGCAGGTAAAGAGCGATCGCATGAATCGTTTGTTGTTGGAATCTCTCCCGATAAAGAAACACGCATGACCCGCCTTCGCGACAAAGTAATCAAAGGGACCTATTTTGACGCATCCGGTAAAGGAACACTTGTTGCACAGGGCCTGGCATCATTCCTCAAGCTTGACATAGGCGATTCCATTGTACTGTTCAGTCAGGGATATCATGGTGTAAATGCAGCAGGTGCGTATCCCGTTACCGGTATCGTTAAATTTTCCTCCCCCGAAATTAACCGTACATTTTTATATCTTGATCTCGAATCGGCACAGCAGCTGTTTTCTACGGAAAATCTGTTTACCTCTATTGTTGTCAACATGACAAACCCGCGTAATGTTGAAGAAACAACAAAAGACCTGATTGCAGTAATTGACACAACAAAATACGAGGTTCTTGACTGGAAAGAACTTCTGCCTGAACTGGTACAGCAGATTCAGGGTGATAATGCCGGTGGCCTGATAATGCTTGGGATACTTTATATGATCGTAGCATTCGGTATATTCGGAACGATTCTTATGATGACAACAGAACGGATTCGCGAATTTGGTATTGTAAATGCCCTGGGGCTAGGCCGGATGAAGCTATCGGTCATGGTTGCCCTCGAAACGACACTTCTTGCAGCAGTTTCTATAGTGACTGGTGCAATACTATCCTATCCAGTGATTATGCATTTCCATAATCACCCGATTCACCTGACAGGAGAAATGGCAAAAGGAATGGTTAATTTTGGTGTTGAACCAGTGTTGCCATTTTCACTTGATCCGGGCATCTACCTGCATCAGGCGTTTCTGATTCTACTGATAACCCTTGGATCCACAATTTATCCATTACTTGTTCTTAAAAATCTCAAACCGGTAGCAGCAATGCGTGCCTGAGAGACCTGGCAAGGAGAGATAAAAATCATGTTACTAGCATTGTCCTGGAAAAATGTGTGGCGCAATCGTATGCGAAGTGGCGTGGTGATCACATCCGTTGCGCTTGGTCTCTTTGGAGGTGTCTTTTCCACCGGATTTATGAACGGCATGGCACGCCAGACAATTAATGATGCCGTTTCGATTGAGTTATCACACATTCAAATACATGAACCATCATTTTCTGAAGAACCTCTTCCTTCGCGGATTATTCCTGATGCGGACAAAATTGCTGCATTACTTCGTACTACTCCTGATGTTGTCGCCGTTGCGATCCGGGGAAGAGTCACAGCCATGATTGCCAGTGCAAAAACCGGTTCAGGTGTAACGGTCAAAGGGGTTATCCCCGAAGATGAAAAAACAATCAGCAGCCTTCCCAACCATCTGACATCCGGGACCTGGTTTGAAAACGGCAGGAAAAATGAGATTGTCATTGGACATAAGCTTGCCGAAAAGCTTGATGCAAAACTTAAAAGCCGTGTTGTACTTACAACTCAAACCATGAATGGTACTCTTACCGGTGGCGCATTTAAAATTGCCGGTATTTTTCAAACACACAATTCCACATTCGATGAAAATAATGTTTTTGTCAGACACACCGATCTGGCACAGCTGCTTGAAATAGCGGGAAATGCAACTCATGAAATCGCGATTCTGCTTCCCCGATACGAACGTTCAGACAGTGTTGCCGCACAATTACGACAGATGTATCCATCATTACGTATTGAAACGTGGAGCCAGATTCAACCGGAAACCGGTATGATGGAAGGACTCATGACACAAATGATGTACCTGTTTGTTATCATAATCATGATTGCACTGACCTTCGGTATCATAAATACAATGCTCATGGCAGTACTGGACCGTCAACATGAATTTGGTATGCTGATGGCGGTGGGCATGAGTAAATGGCGCATATTCAGTATGGTAATGATAGAAACTGTATTTCTGGCTGTTATCGGTGGTTTGGCAGGAATGGCTATGGGTGGAGCTGCTATTACACTGACAGGAACAACCGGCATTGACCTTTCAATTATCAGTGAAGGGCTGGCGGTGTTGGGCTACAACCCGATAGTGTACCCATTTATTGATACCGTTTTTTTTGCGGAGGTTACTATCGCTGTTGTTGTAACAGGTATCGTTTCATCAATCTATCCGGCACTCAAAGCGCTCGGACTCAATCCTGCCGATGCAGTTCGAAGCAAAACGTAATGTACATTCGAAGCCAATCCTCTGGAGGGTCATAATGAGTATTATAGAACTGAAAGGTGTCACTAAAACATATAATGGATCACACATACCGGTGCATGCAGTTAATGGAATAGATTTAAGCTTTGACGAAGGGGAATTTGCGGTAATCGTCGGTCCGTCAGGATCAGGGAAAACAACCTTGCTTAATCTCATTGGCGGCCTTGATGAACCATCATCGGGAAGCATTGTAATTGACAACACAGATATCACGACATTGAAAGCAGGTGCACGAACCAGATTCCGTCTGAACAATATCGGTTTCGTTTTCCAGGCCTACAATCTCATCCCGGTCTTGACCGCCTATGAAAATACCGGATTTATCATGGATTTACAAAATACGCCAACGTCTCAAAAACATGGCAGAGTGATGCAGCTGCTAAATGAAGTCGGCCTTAGTGACCGGGCAGACAGCAGACCATCGCAGCTTTCCGGCGGTCAGCAGCAGCGCATCGCCGTTGCGCGTGCACTTGCCCCCCGCCCCCGGTTTATCCTTGCTGATGAACCCACAGCAAACCTTGACTCACACTCTTCAGAAACACTGCTGGATATCATGGTTCAGCTTAACAGAGAAGAAAATGTAACCTTTATTTTTTGTACCCATGATCAGCGTGTTGTCAGAAAAGCACGGCGTGTTATTACCATTGAAGATGGCAAAGTAACACGCGATGATAAAATCTGAACCAGGCATTGACGGAGACTAATCGTGACCCGTTTTTTTATGAACCGGAACAGAACCAGATTACTTTCTACCATGTTTTTGATTGTTGTAATCGTACAGGGAATCGCTGCAAAAACAGATTCTCCTGTATGGTTTGATTTCAAAGGCTACATTGACATATTAGAAAACATTGTAGTAACAGAACATAGCAATACATGGATCAGCGGTACGGTTTGTCAAAACCGGCTGGAACTTTCACTGCACCCGGCCCGGTGGGTAACCATTTCATCAGCAGCGAGAACCAGACTGTTGTATGGAACATTCTATGAACAGCTGTACTCTTCAGGATATGGCAGAACACTGACTAATGATCCAGGCCTTATGGATCTTACCATAAACATCTGGAATAACAACTCTGCGGTGCTCAATGCAACACTTGACAGAATGTATGCAGATTTTTCAGCAGGAGATTGGCAATTCAGAGCGGGCCGTCATAGAATCAACTGGGGAAAGAATCTTGTCTGGACTCCGAATGATCTTTTTAATGCATATTCCGTATTTGATGTATCATACCAGGAAGGGCCCGGTACTGATGCATTACTGGTCCGGAGATATCTTGGTCCTATGTCGCAGCTTGAGATGGTGATTGAGGGGGCCCGTGACGCAGATAGTGTTTCGGCGGCTGCATTATGGCAGATCAGCCAATGGGGATTTGACATACAGGTACTTGGCGGATGGGTAAAGAGCGATATTGCTGCCGGTATGGGATTTTCGGGATCTGTCGGGGGTACGGCACTTCGGGGAGAGTGTACCATATTCTCTGCTGAAACTGACAGCAGCAATGCGCAGGTAATTGGAAGTTTTTCTGCAGATTACTCATTTTCAAATGAACTGTATGTACATTTGTCCAGTCTTTTTAACAGCTATGGTGTAAAGCAACCTTCAGGCAATCTTACTGAAACCAGTTTCACATCCCGGCTGAATGCCCGCACACTGTCTCCTGCTATGTTTCAGCTCTATGGGCAGATTACCTATCCGATTACACCGCTGATTCATACAGATTGGTCTGCACTACTAAATCCTGCTGATGGTTCCCTGGCACTGATGCCACATATCTCCTTTTCACTTGCAGAAAATGTGGATATTACCATTCAGGGGCAGCTTCAGATCGGCAGCACCGGTGACAAGTTTGGCAGCCGAAACCATGTTGCATACGGTAACATCAGATGGAGTTTTTAACCACTTGTTCATTGCGCAGAATTTTCATGGCCACATCATACCTTGCATTTTCAACCCAGTGCACCGAACACCCCCTGCGCTCCATCCCGCGAAACCATGTCTCCTGCCTTTTTGACAACTGATGAATTGCAATTTTTAATTTGTCGACCATCTCGTTATACGATACCTCTTTATCAATAAACTGCGCGATAAATTTGTACTCCATTCCAAACATCGAGAAACGTTCCCGCGTGATGCCGCTGTCAAGAATCCGCTGAACTTCATCAATCATACCCGCGTTTAATCTGTTGGCAAGTCGTTTGTCAATACGCTCCCAGAGCTGCTTACGTTCCCACATTGTACACATTATAACGCTGTCAATTTTGGGCCTGGTTTTCGGTACAGTGGTAATATGACTGCGGTAGTGAGCAATCTCAAGCGCACGGATTATTCGTTTTTTACTGTTTAGGTCTGTTTTTTTATACAGATCCGGTGCACACTTTTCCAGTTCGTGTGCCAGTAAATCTTTTTCTTGCTCCCTAAACCTGTTTCTAAAATCTGCATCTTCAGGAATTGATGGCAGATCATATCCTTTTAACACAGCCTCAATGTAAAGACCTGTTCCACCGGTAAGAATACCATATACATTCCGTTTTTTTAAAGAATCATACACCGCATAAAAATCATCAATATAATTATGCAAAGTGTAAATAGTTTCAGGATCACAGATATCAATAAGGTGATACGGAATCGCAAACGAATCGCCATGATATTCGTTCAGATCCTTACCGGTACCGATATCCATACCACGATACACCTGCCGCGAATCAGCCGAAATGATTTCGCCACCAATTCTTTTTGCAATGGCTACGGCAAGTGAGGTCTTCCCTGATGCCGTCGGTCCGCAAACTACTACTAACTTTTTATTATACATACAATTGCAAATAAACTTTCTTCACGTTTCAGTTAATTTAAACTATTACATTTTCATTACACAACTACTTTATCTTGCCCTTGAATTACCATAACCATATAATCTAACCGTAACTGTTTCATAGTATTACGTCATCATTTATTGGCGGTAATCGTGTAATAAAATACAATTTTACCACTAACTGTTGTGATGAATGGTTTCGCAGAATCAATAACCAGGATAGTCAAAGTATGAAATACACCGAACAATTTGATAAAGCGCTTGCCGCATACAAAAACGAACCTGAAAAACCTGGAGTATTTGATTCTCCCTTCTGGTCAATGCTGATTGAAAAAATCTGTGATGAAATACATACAAACGGATCAATCGATACAATATTAAGACAATGTACCTGCTTTATTAATTATGGTATATGTAATGAGATCTTCAGCGACGTGACCGATATAACGGCTAAAATTGAGAACTCCCCGATAAAAAACAGTCCACTGCCGATAGTCACTTTTTCCCAGTGGATTACCGATCAGGCAAACAAGGTGCGTCAACTTGACAAAAAAGATGCATTTACAAAAGAACTTCGTACGAATCAGATTCTGCTATCAAAATACAACCGGGAACTTCAGGGAACACGCGCCAGGCGAAACGATCAAATTCAGGAACTTGCAGAACAATCACAATCTCCGAATATTAAAAATGATCTTCAAAAAATAATGAATGATCTTTCGATTGTTGACAATCTTCAGATAGAGTGTTACAGAATCCGTAAATCACTTTCAAAAGGTACATTTTATACTGTCGATCAGAAAAGAGAAAATGCCAGTCGGGAAAATCAATTGACAAAGTCACTGGAACAGGTAAAATCATTCCTCGACTGCTATCCATCAAGTGATCTTATAACCGAACTTCGTCATACGATTACATCAACTGCCGAACAGATTCAAAAGATAATCGAGCTTGAACTGATCATCGAGAAGAATCAGACAGATATTGATACAGTCCAGAAGGCACAGGCAGAGGTTTCACCAATTGAATTTGAAAACAAGATTCGTGAGGAACTGGAGCATATCCGTGATATGACACGTTTAAGCTCAAAACGAATGCATCTGGACAACTGCCCGGTACTTACTGATGGAAAAAAGTACTTTACTTATACAAAATTAGTTGAATGTCTGAATCGTATCCTCGAATTTGACCCATTACTGCTCAAGAATGATCGGGTGGCTATTGTAGGAAAACCGTTAATCCTAATTGTTCCCGGAAGCGGCAACGCCGTGTACGACTGGAAAAACAACCTTATTCTTATTCCTTTGCAATATATATCAGACAATCCCATGATCTCGATCAGTTCCGGTATGATAGAATACCGTCTTGATACTGATGAAGATAAACTAATGCTCAACTCCTACAATGAACTTCCGGAGTATAAGACGATCCGCTCTACCATACAGCTTAAGTCACAATTGACAAAAGATTACACGACATGGATGACCCAGGAGTATCTTGGTTATCGTGTACTTCCCAAAAGTGTCAAGGAATGGTTCGAGCATGATATCGGGCCTAACAAAAACGAGATTTTTGTGCCTCATGCCTATCAGACCTATAATTTTTCATCAACGGATTTCAACAAACTTCTCAAGTCAACCGATGAAAAAATCTGTGGCAGCAGTATTGACAATGCAGCTATTGATGATCTTTGGATAGGCAGCGTTATGTGGTATCACCAGGGAAACATGCAACGGGCATATGAATTACTTCACGCTTTGTGCAGCAGAGACGTTGATATACCAATGGCCTATTATAACTATGCCCTTGTTGCATCAAAAATCTTCCAGAAAACCAATGCAATAAAAGCCTATACTGAATTTATAAATCGTCTTCCCCAGTGCTGGTGGACTCGTGTTGCAAGTGATCATTTACGTGCGCTTCAAAGCAGTGGAACCTGAACAATACTGATTCTGTTAGATTTTGCTATTGATATCACCGGAACCTATTTTAACACTTACAAGGCAATCACGCCACGTATCACACTCTACCAAAAGGCAATCGTATTGAAAAACACACTACTTCTGACATTTCTATTTTTATTAACGGTTGATATATCACTCGGTGCAGCCGCAAATTCTGATTCACAAATCGGCATTAAAATCCGGATGGGTGGTCGATTTGACAATGTGCGAAAATGTGTTGCAAGCCAGCCGGGAACCAAGGGCGGTATTGCAGCCGATATCTCCCTGTTTGCAGAAACACCGCTTTCAGAAAAGGCATCACTCCATATCGATCTTCCGGTAATGCGCCCGATACTTTTTGCCCTCGCATTCAAGATGCTTCAGTTTGAACCATCTGTTTCGTGGCGATTTACCAATACAAATCCAGGCACGAAAAATGGTTTTACCTATGGCCCGATGCTCGGTTTTTCTCTCCATTACGGTCCCGATTACACCTATGATGCCAAACCGGATACGGCAAAGCATGCTTTTTTTGCCCTCGGTCCAACTATTGGAGGGTATGCTGGTTATACATTCAGCAGATCATCAGGGCAACCACGATTCTCGCTTGGCGTATCACCCTATGTTACCCCGCTTTTCAGTGTGAATGATCCGGATAAACGAAAAGGTGTAGTCATTGGCGGTCTTCTGGATGCAGCGTTCTATTTCAAACGAAACAAATAGACTGTTGTTTTTTTGCTGAAATGTTTGTATATTTTTATTGATTCACAAAATGAGTCAATGGAGGCAAAACATGAGTCAAATCACTTTGCGCGATATCCCGGATGAACTTGAAACATATATACGCACATTATCACAGCAAAAAGGCCTGAGTCTTAATAAAACAGTATTAGACTTGCTCAAAAAAAGTACTGGAATGTTGCAGGAAAAGAAGAAGCTGCGCGATCTGTCATCACTTGCCGGAACCTGGAATGATACTGATGTAAAAGAGTTTGAAAAGAATACTGCTATTTTTGATACAATTGATTCTGAGATCTGGAAAAAATGAACCTCTGCATTGATACATGTGCCTATGTTGCATTAAAAAAAGGGAATACTTCAGTTATAAGTCTTCTTGAAGCTGCAAGAACGCTATTGGTACCGACCATAGTATTAGGAGAATTATATGCGGGGTTTTACATCGGTTCCAGGACTTCAGGAAATATCACCGAACTACATGAGTTTCTCGATCAACCTGATATCAACATTAAAGGCCCTGATAACGACATTGCAGAACGATATGGTATCATCATTAAAGAGTTACGTCAAAAAGGGTCACCAATACCAACAAATGATATCTGGATTGCAGCAACAGCACTTGAAACAGGTGCCAGACTATTGACATTAGATAAGCATTTCGAACAGATTCCGGGATTAATTCTTATCTATCCGTTATAAACATTCATACCGATTCTTATTCTTCTATTGTTTCTATTTCACGATTGTTACCCTGATTGCTCAAATCGTGTACAATTTTCTTTCGTAAAGAAAATATTCCTCTTGCACGTACACATACATAAGAGCACAATATGATTATAGGCAATGGAGGGAATTATGCGTATACTTCATACAGTACTTATCGTCGTGACAACACTGTTTTTTGTCTCCTGCAGCAGCAATTTTTCCATGACCAGACAAATGCTAAAGCCACAAATTACGCCTGATTCGGAAAAAGCCACGCTCGTTATATACCGTGGAACATCATTTGGTTACGGTTTGACAATGGCCACTTATCTGGATAACAGATTTATCGGACAAACCAGGGGCGCATCATACTTTATCACTAAAGCGGAACCGGGAACACGATACTTAACCGGTGTTGCAGAGAAAAACATCAATCACCAGTTATCACTTGAAGCTGGGAAAATTT
>JAAZBG010000325.1 GCA_012513915.1 Fibrobacter sp. | reverse complement strand
TATCATCAATATGTATTTCAAGTGTTGCACTACCGTACTCAAGATCGTAACTCTGAGAGATTGTTTTACCTGGAAGTTTTCCTTTTTTCCTGGCAAGTACGATCGGGACACCCTTGTTATAACCATAGTTGGCTCCAAGCAGAAACCCACGACTTTCGATAGCAATAACACCATCAACTTTTTCGTTTTTATACTGTTCGATCATTTTATCAACACAGTATTTGTATGCTGCCGGATTTGTAAAGATACTGGTGATATCGTAAAAAAGGATTCCGGGTTTTGGAAAATCAGGGACTTTTCGTATTGCTTTGTCAAGATCCATGACGATTGCTCCTTGGTTTTTTATTGTATATATGTAATTGTCGCATTAAAAATGACTTGTTACCTGTTTTATACTGCCGGTTTTAAACATCTCTGCACAATCATGTGCTCTATATCATTCCAACATCGTTGCATCAACCGGAATCAGCCATGACAATGTAAAATAAATGTTTCTTCCTTTTTTACCAATTACATTAGATATTTTTCATATAACTAATGGACAAAACTTAAATTACTGGAAATTGCCTCCTGAGTTATCCTGAGTTTGCTGCAATTGTCCATTTAACACATTAAGTGCGCAGATTTGGTGATGCAGACAGACGTTTTGACGGTAAATTCTCAATTCATAAGGTATGTAATGAAAATTATGAAAATAATGATGATAATAATAGCAGTGTTTCTATGCAGTATCCTGACTACCGGTTGTTCTGTTCAGAGCTGGGCGATCAAGAAAGTTTCCAATGGTCTTGCATCCGGAGATCCGACGGTGTACACAAGTGATGATGATCCGGTGCTCATTGGTGATGCATTACCCTTTACGATGAAATTTTATGAAACCATACTGTCAAAGGACTCACTAAATGATAAATTACTTCTTGCAACAGGGAAGCTTTTTTGTCTTTACAGTCAGGGATACATTCTTTTTCCTTCAGATACACTCGACGATACACTCGAGCAGAAGAAGATTGCTGTCAAAAGAGCAAAAAAACTTTTTCTTCGCGGACGCAATTACATTCTAAAAGGCCTTGATGTACGTCATAACGGCTTTTTATCATTGCTCAACTCAACGTCTGCAGATTCTGCACTCAAAATGACTTCAATAAACGACACAGAGTATCTTTACTGGGCGGCAATGGCCTGGATGGGTGCAATTTCAGCAGACCGTGGCGATTTAGGCCTTGGTATGACTATGAAAAAAGCGCTACTATTTGTAAACAAAGTCAGATCACTTGATAGTACGTATGGGTCAGGTGCACTTGATGAATTCTACGGCATTTACTATTCGTCAGCACCCAAATCATTTGGAGGCGATACTGCTGCCGCCAGAATACATATAACGAGAGCGATTGAACTATCAGGAAATACACGTTCATCAGTATTTGTAACTGCAGCTAATTTCGCAGCACAGAAGAGTAAAAATCGTGATGAATTCACCAGCATGCTCGAACGGGCGATGCTTGTCGATCTGAATCAGCACAAAGAAAACAGGTTGTTAAACACGATATATCAGAACCGGGCAAAATGGATGCTGGAACATGCAGACAGGTATTTTGGTCAGGAAGAGATGTAGACTGTAGGTTTTGGACCAAACACATGATATGCTTCCTTAAATCCAAAATTTCCAATCGAGAAGATTAATAAAAAAGGCCCTGGAAAACCGGGCCTTTTCTATTTACATTGCATAAGGAATTTTTATATTCCTTACATAAATTAACAAATTAGTAATCCATTCCAGGATTTGGCATCGCTGGAGCAGCTTCCTTCTTTGGTTTTTCTGAAATGATACATTCAGTTGTCAGTATAAGACCTGCAATACTTGCAGCATTTTCAAGTGCTGTTCTTGTTACTTTAGCAGGATCGATAACACCTTCGGTAAGAAGATCTTCGTAAACAAGAGTCTGTGCATTGAAACCATAAGCACCTTTGCCCTTCTTTACTTCGTCACAAACAACTGATGGTTCCCAGCCTGCATTCTCAACAATTGCACGGAGAGGCTCCTCAACTGCTCTTCTGATAATATCAACACCGATTTTTTCATCAGGATCATCACACTTAACGCTGTCAAGTGTCTTTGATGCACGGATAAGAGCAACACCGCCACCAGGAACAATACCTTCCTCTACAGCAGCTCTTGTTGCATGAAGCGCATCATCAACACGGTCTTTCTTCTCTTTCATTGCAGTCTCTGTTGCAGCACCGACTTTAAGAACCGCTACACCACCAGCAAGCTTTGCAAGGCGTTCCTGGAGTTTTTCACGGTCATAGTCAGAAGTTGTTTCTTCAACCTGTTTCTTGATCTGTGCAACGCGACCTTTAACATCATCGCTCTTTCCAGCACCTTCAACGATAGTAGTGTTCTCCTTCTCGATAACAACGCGTTTTGCTTTTCCAAGCATGTCGATTGTTGTGTTTTCAAGTTTGAAACCGACTTCTTCAGAGATCACTGTACCGCCAGTGAGAATTGCGATATCCTCAAGCATTGCCTTACGACGGTCACCAAAACCCGGTGCTTTTACCGCTGCGATTTTGAGTGTGCCACGAAGTCTGTTGACAACGAGAGTAGCAAGTGCCTCTCCGTCAAGATCCTCAGCAATGATAAGAAGTGATTTACCCATCTGTACTACTTTTTCAAGCAGTGGAAGAAGATCTTTCATTGTGCTGATTTTCTTATCGTGGATAAGAATCATTGGTTCATCAAGTATACACTCCTGAGCTTCAGCATCGGTAATGAAATATGGTGAGAGATAACCGCGGTCGAACTGCATTCCCTCAACAACATCCATCATTGTTTCAATACCTTTATTCTCTTCAATGGTGATAACACCATCTTTACCTACTTTTTCCATTGCTTCTGCAATAAGATTTCCGATCTCTTCATCGCTGTTTGCAGAGATTGTTCCAACCTGTGCAATCTCTTTCTTGCCACTTACAGGACGTGAATCCTTCTTAAGCTGTTCGACAACAGCTTT
>JAAZBG010000324.1 GCA_012513915.1 Fibrobacter sp. | reverse complement strand
TTGTACCATGGAACCCAGTAGTCCCATACAGCTCCGGTATTTCCCCCTTTTATTGCATTCCAGAATGTTTTACTATTTGGCATTCCACATATAAAACCGACATAATCTGCACTTTTTCCATTTGCATCCTGACATTTTTTAAGCTCTGTTATCATGTAGTCAAGGCGTTTCTTACACTCAGCATCACCGGTCGCAGCGTAATTCATTGCAAGGGCACTCAGGTAATGTCCCCCGACATGACCGTCAAGACCTGCCCAGTTGGAATAGTTCGAAACGCCATTCGTTGACAGACCAGCAACAGATCTGTAGCAGTAGAGTAATCTGTCCACATTATATTTTGCAAGTGTTTTTGTATTCAGATCCTGTGCTGCTTTCAATGGTCCATCAAGCAGTTTCACATCTCCAAGCGGAAATTCATTGGAATAGAGTTTATCCTGGGCAACAATAGTACTCCAGACAGCAATTGAGACAAAAAGCACGCTAACAGCCCGTATTTTTATCATACGAACCTCCCCTTTTAGTTTGTAAATTAACGATTATACTTATTTTCGAAATTTTACCAGAACATCATCGGCTTTCTGGTTCATATAGCACAGTCTAATCCAATCATCGGTAACGACTCTATTCTGCACTCTCACTTCATCGATTTTTCCGTGAAAATACGACCACCCCTGCTGATACGGAATTGTGACCGAGCGGCCAAAGCTGCCTATTGAAAAATTGTCAGTTGTATTGCGTTCATATGATGCCCCACTCATTACTTTGGGTGTATCAATTACCAGCACACCATTTATATAAAATTTCTGAGTTGTTCCTGTGCGAACACCTGTCAGGTAAATCCATTCGCCTGCACCGGGAGCCGGTGGTGTGGAATCCTCAGAGTATTCCCATCCGTATTGATGTTCAAACTCGACAAACTCCCATGATGCTTTTGTTTTAAAGCATTTAAATTGCATATAATATTGCTCATGCCCTTTTCCGGCAATTGCATGATACACCGAATCAATTGCCTCAGCATACACCCATGCTGACATGGAATAGGTGCCATCCTCCGGAAAGTCAAGTTTACTCTTTGATGTATTAGACATCGTTATATAACTCTTTTCGCCATCAAAGCTTCTTGCATCTCCAATGATGCCAGGTACAAGGGCTGTGGATGTCATATTAACAGCGGTTCCATGATATGCATTTTTTGTAGCATCAAATGCGGTCTCAGTACTTTCTCCGCAAAGATGCCATACTCCCTGAAAACCCGCTAACGTATCAAATGTCAACTCACTGTTTGATACTGTCACAGCCTTCCTGTTTCCCCAGTACATTACAATAAACTGACGGTTATTGTTACCGCAAATGGAATCCACTGTTACCCAGATTGCCGCCTTTTGCAACGACGGACTCCATAGTTCTATTTCATAGGGAAGAAATGTATTCTGCGGTGTTGTAAAACGAATATCGGAACCATCACTGTTTACCGTACTGAAATCAAAATTCGTATTGTCAAGTCTTACCAGAACCGGAAAGTTTCTGACAGTAGTTGCAATTGATGCACCATCTGCTGCCGTTGAAAGAAAGAGACGCTGCATATAATTCCATTGATTATTCGCAGCAACAGTGGTATCAGCAGCATTCACGGTAACATTCTGTCGCACCGGTAGTTGTACCGTTGACTTCAATGTTGTATAAACAACCACAGGAATTACTCCTGAAGGAATTGAATCCAGAAGAACATCCCTGCTTTCTTTGCTAAAGAATGCATACATGGTGGTTCCCGGTATGTAAATGTAGCATCCATCATCATTTTCTTCATCGGGATTTACAGCACGAATTGTACCGGTTTGCTTCAGCATTGATGGCGGTGCAGTCACAAAATCATTTGTGGCATGTACATTAAAGACAAGGGAACGGGTTCCGTCTGATTTACTTTGCGCATAAACAGTATATGACCCGGTATCCATATTACTGAAAGTATATTGCCCTAAAGCATTTGTTGTAATGGTAAATGAATCCGGCAGTTCCGGTTCCTTTACGGGATTATAATTTGACGGAATCATACTGACTTGAACATATGCGGCCGGAGATCCGTTTACTGATGCCACCACTCCGGATACTGTCGTTGTTGTTTCAGATCCGGCTCCGGCAAGATCACTGGTATTCACACAATGCATCAGTACACTGGTCAGCAGGGCCAGTACAAAGTGTAACGTAATGTTGTAATGCTCTTTTTTTGTATTCATACAGACATCGGAAACAGTTGAATGTTTAGTTGATATACAAGATCCGGATTGGTTTCTGCTTCAGCATACTTTAACAATTCTGTGCGAAACTGTTTTATCATCCCGTTAATTACTGATACATTTTTATGTGATAACGTTATAGTCACTGTCGAGATATCAATTTTCTCAGGAGCATGACGATGAAGCGCTTCAGCAGCAAGTTTTATCGTTTCCTCCTGAAAAGCAAGTACGGCTATTGAATGACATTGATCCCCTGTCGTTATCAGTTTTCTTGTTAACGAGTATGTATTATCCGGATTTTTCCGGATTAAACCAAGCTTCTCCAACAGTGCAATTGACTTTCTTGCATTCGCTTCACTTATAGGAGGATTTACCTTTTGTGCAAGTGATTTATAATCATCACTGAATTTGTAAAAATCTAATAAGGTCAGGATAGCGGAATAATACCACTTTGTATAGAACTCATACTGGCTTTTTTCAAGCGCGTATGCTTTTACCCCTTTGAGTTCCAATAATTTTTCGTAATACATTCTGATATCCCGATCCGACTTTGCTTTATTAAAATGCACCAGAGTGTGAAAATATTGTGCATCACGATCCTTTAAACCACAATATTCCGTAAGAGTTTCGATATACCCTGTACCGATATGACGTTTCTTCTGAAAGATCTTAAGCAAATGTGACGCATCCATTCCTACTTTTCCACCCATAACCCGGTAGGAGAAATAGTGATTCGTCTTTTTTTTTGTTTCAAAAAAATCTTTCAGATAGTCTCTATACTCGAAATACTCCCTGACTGACTTCATAAACCAATATAACCCTTTTCAGTAAAAAAGAAATGACGGAACACATCACCGGGCTAGTTATTGTAGACAAAAATGCCCACACATTTATTCATAAAACATTGTTAAACAACATGTTAATGTTTTACAGCCCATTTCCTGCCTGATTTTTGTCCGTATATTATTGAAGATATACTGTTATACATGCAATAGTTATACTGATCGGGATTTTGCCTTAAAAGGCGTTTACACTTTGTGTACAAGTCTATAGTAACATTATTCTACCAACCATTTATTAATATGTACACATCACGTATACGTTTCGTTATCACAAGCATCTCCAATTCTGAACTGTTCTAAAAATTTGATATTTTTTTAGCGTTATGAGTGTATATTATGTGTATAAACCCGTATCAGTTCAGGGGACGTGATAAACCGGCTGTTATCCTGTATAACAACAAAGGACAATGTATGAATCAACATAATTTTTTACTGGTTTTGTTAGTGTTTGCAGGTTTGATTTTTTCAACGCATGCACAGGATTATCCTGATACACTCTGGATAAAAGTTACATTTTATGATTTCCATGCTGATGGCAGTAACCCTGATTTCGAACCTAAAAGCCCGCGGATCGGTGTTGTCAAAGGGATGGTAGCAGATACGCTTTCTGCGGATCGTAAACCTATTCCCGGATCAACCATCAATTATAGCTCTTACATAAACAAATGGTTTCGTCCCTGGAGTCCGGGAGATTTCGAAATACCGGTATACTCCGGGCCTGACGGGAAAAATATGACTCTATCAACGGTTGAATATGATACAGCTTTTAAAAATATCGTTATTGAAGACTCGCTTCCTTTCATACACACCGGAGATGGCATGTATACCTTTGAGCGAAGCGGTTCAAACGGGACTTCTGACTTTTTCTGGCTGGACGGAAAAGGATTTGGAGATGAGCCATCAGGATATGAACATAACTTTTCCTTCTCAATGGAACTTCATACAACATTCACTTTTAAAAAAGGCATGTCATTTGATTTTATCGGTGATGATGATGTCTGGGCATTTATTAATGGTAAACTTGCAATGGACCTTGGAGGTATCCACCAGTCCCAACGCGGAACGATCACGCTCGATGGAGCGGCAGCAGACTATGGTCTCGTTGAAGGAAAAACATACCCGTTTGATTTCTTCTATGTTGAACGTCATGTCAGCCGCAGCACTATCAAAGTAATGACAAATCTGTTTACTCCGGATGCGAGCGTTCGCATCTATCCTAAAGAAGGAACTCCTGACGCAAATGGCAATAATGCGATAACCGATACCTACAAAGCCACATCGGGTGAAAAAATTACAGTGTATCCCCATGTTTTTGACAGTACCGGGTGGAAGAAAGAATGGGACAAACTAGTTACCTGGGAACTTTCTGATGGCAAAACTACGATCGAATCAGGTACCGCAGAAACAGGTGCTGTCGAAATACCATCCGGTAAAGTAAACTCTGAGTATCGTCTCACTGTTTCATTTATCAACCCCGACGATCCCACGCGTAAAGTACATTCGAATTCAATCCGTATCAGTTTTGGTGTAGGAAAGCCCTGGCAGATTACATTCCAAAAAACAATGGATACCATTAACCTTGAAACAACGCACCTTACAACACTTACAATAAAAGAAAACGAGAAGAATGCTACACTCTACGCCGTTGTACGCGATAGTAGCGGCTATTTTATACGTTTTGCGACAAATGCAAAATGGAAAAGCTCGAATACAAATGCAGCTACAGTATCGTCACAATCCGGTTCCGCCTATAAGGGTGTTATTAATAAAGTTGCACAAGGAACCACCCAGATTACAGCGTCAGAAAGCGGATTAAAACCGGCAGTGATTACAGTCAACCTTGAGATGGAACCGACAGTACCAACAATAATTACTGTTGCCCCCAGCTCAAATCCGGTGATCCCTGGAAAGCCACTGAAAGAAGTATTGCCTAATGATGTATTTAAAGTACTTGAGCCCATGATAATCGCTCAGAAAGAAGCCAGAGGAATTACAAATTCCGATAACAAAGAAGTGCTCATTATGATTAACGTAACGGGAAATCCATTAAAGCCAATTGCGGGAAGTAAATCATATGGAAAAGCCCGTCTTTACGATGCCATGGGAAATCTTGTCCGCAACGATCTTGAGGTTTATAAAGCAACCGATACGGACTATGGCATCTATTGGGATTTACGAAACAAGAATAATCGTCTCGTTGGTGCCGGAACCTATCTGGCAGTATTTTCCGTAACCGACTCCGAAGGCCGTAATGAACAGTTTACAATGAAAATTGGTGTAAAACAGGAATTGTAAACAGCATTTTCAAGCGAGATGCAGATCGTTTCCGTTGATATTCAAGGGCTCAATCGAGCCCTTCTTTTTTTACTCACGTTGTGCTGCAACCGCTACAATTATCCCCCAACACAGACATTGTCCAGGATGGCGCACTTGGCCACGGCGCGAACCGTAATCTATTGAGTGTTTAGTTGTCAAGTCGTTCTAAAAGGCACACAGACTGCGACATTCAGAATTATTGCAAATGCATCTTAAATGAACCTGCATTCTCACCATTGATTGTTACTATAACAATGCCGATACTTGATCTCAGTGTGCAAATATCATTTCTATCAATTGAAAATTTTACTACCTTATCTGCAGAATACATACCGGACGATGTGTAAATACACCTGCCGTTTACAGAATATACAGATAATCCTATTACACCGCTTGCTCCCGATACAGAAATCGATATTCCATCATTCACATTTACCATGCAAATGCCAACCTTCGAAAGCTTATTTTTTCTAGTAATAAATCCGGATCGAGTACCCGTTGTTTTGTCAAGACCAAGAAATGACAGAGCCTCTTCCTGTGGAACTTCAAGGTTGTGGGGTAAATCCTGTTCGATGATCGTCTCAACAAGCACTTCGTTAAGCGCATTTGTATATCGTGTGCGGGTCCAGCCTGTCTTATAGTAATTCGTTTCTTTTGAATCGGCGATAGTGTCAATACCATGTACATTTGTCCATTGTTTCAATGCTTCACTAAAATTAACATAGCTCAACACCTCATCATTCGTGCCATGCCACATTTGAATTCTTGGACGTTTTCCAGTATAGCCAGGATAAGCAGCCCGTACAAGATCACCCCATTCTGCCCCTGTTTTTGTTATTTTTCCCTGCGCACAATCGGCATTCCAGCTGTTCGGACCAGCAAAACATCCAAACGGAACCCCTGCAAATGCTGCTCCTGCTGAAAAAACATCCGGATATGCCCCAAGCAGCAGATTAGTAATCATTGCTCCGGATGAAACTCCCAAAACGTAAACCCGTGATGAGTCCGCATTATATTTTTTAAGCACGTACTTTACCATCGACACAATACCCAGAGGATCTCCACCACCATTGTGTTTCAAGGCATTCTCAGAAGCAACATCCCAGCAGCCATCACTACTCGCAGCATTCGGGAAAATCACCAGATAACCATTCTTATCTGCAACTGATGCATATCGTGAACCATTGTAAATTGCCTGTGCTGTTCCATGACACCAATGACACGCCACAAGTACCGACGGCTTTGGTGCAACAACATCAGGTGTATACAGATACATTTTTATTGTGCTTGGATTATCTCCAAAATTCGTCACCTCTTCGTATGTACCGGCAAATGCCGGATTCTGAACGAATAAAAAAATTAAACTGATTATGTTCACTAACTGTTTTTTTGACCGGTACATCCTGTTACCCGTT
>JAAZBG010000323.1 GCA_012513915.1 Fibrobacter sp. | reverse complement strand
CGATATCTGATTATAGATGATCTTATTGCAACCGGTGGGACCCTTGAAGCGGTTGCATCAATGGTTGAAAAAGTTGGAGCACACGTTGCCGGCATATTCTCTATTATCGGTCTACCATTCCTTAATTATAAAAACAGAATAGGAAAGTATAATCCGGTAACACTTGTTGATTACCACGGTGAATAATTGCTACTTAACAAAACGGGATATGTATATGGAAACAATCAGAATCAGCGATATATTGAAACTCGAAAAATCCGGATTGGAACTTACCGTAAACGGATGGGTGAGAACGCGTCGGGATGCCAGGGGATTCTGTTTTCTTGAAATCAATGATGGTTCCTGTCTCGCTAATTTACAGGTGATCGCACCGGAAACATTACCGGATT
Organism: Fibrobacter sp.; assembly: GCA_012513915.1. Lineage (GTDB taxonomy): Bacteria > Fibrobacterota > Chitinivibrionia > Chitinivibrionales > Chitinispirillaceae > JAAZBG01. The sequence continues at coordinate 2,801 of JAAZBG010000323.1, read as the reverse complement.
ATGATACGCTAATCCAGAAAATTACCACGGGAAGCAGTGTATCGGTGAAAGGGACGCTTGTTGATTCACCTGCGCAAGGTCAGAAATTTGAGCTTCATGCACTTTCACTGGATGTTCCCGGGCTGGCACCACAGGATTACCCTTTGCAAAAAAAGAAGCATTCACTTGAATTTCTGAGAGAAATTGCACATTTGCGTCCGAGAACAAATTCAATTGGAGCCGTAGCACGTATTCGCAGTTCGTTAAGTTATGCTGTACATACATTTTTTCAGGAACGTGGATTTTGTTATGTACATACTCCAATAATCACGGCCAGTGATTGTGAAGGTGCAGGAGAAATGTTTCGTGTGTCAACACTTGACTCTGATAAACCACCACGTACTCCTGATGGTAAAGTAGACTATTCGAAAGACTTTTTCGGCAAACCGGCAAGTCTTACAGTAAGCGGTCAGCTTGAGGGTGAAATCTATGCAATGGCGTTAGGGAAAATATACACTTTTGGTCCAACCTTTCGCGCGGAAAATTCAAATACACCGCGTCACCTGGCTGAATTCTGGATGATTGAACCTGAAGTCGCTTTTTACAGGCTTGCAGACGACATGAACCTGGCAGAGGAGTTTGTCAGATATCTTGCAAAACACGCACTTGATAAGAATCTTGCAGATCTTGAATTTTTTAATGAACGAATTGACAATGGCGTAATTGACAGAGTGAAGAATATTGCTGAATCTCCTTTTGAACGTATCAGTTATACCGACGCAATAACTATTCTTGAAAAGAATAATGACCGGTTTGAATATAAGGTAAAATGGGGGAGTGATATTCAGTCTGAACACGAACGGTATCTCACCGAGGTCACTTTCGGTAAACCGGTAATAGTGCATGATTATCCCAAAGATATAAAGGCGTTTTACATGCGTCTCAACGATGACAATAAAACTGTTCGGGCGATGGATGTGCTTGTGCCAAAAATCGGAGAACTGATTGGTGGCAGTGAACGCGAGGAACGTCTAGACGTTTTGACAAACCGTATTACCGCAATGGGGCTTGATGAAAAGAGCTACTGGTGGTATCTGGACCTGCGAAAATTCGGTTCTGCTCCTCATGCCGGATTCGGGCTGGGCTTTGAACGGCTTATTCTCCTGCTCACAGGGATGCAGAATATCCGTGATGTCATTCCATTTCCGAGATATCCTGGAAATGCCGAGTTTTAACTGATTCCTGGAGGCAGTCTGACGTTCAACAATATTCTACTCATTTTCTTATTAAGCAAATATGTTGATGCACCGGTAAAATAAAAGGTGTTTACCGGTGTATCTGCAAATTGTTGTGATCCGTTTTCTGTGGTGACCCCTGGTAGTGTCCTTTTTGTATAGTTTTTACTTCTGAATAATCTTTGGTGTTATACGCTGTAATTTTTAATCCTTTTTTTATAATCACTTTCTACTAATAACCTATTATTTGCAGTTCCATGAGAAGGTAAGAAGCTTGAACAATTTGTCTCTAATAGTTTTCCCCAGCTTTTAATCATCTGTTCCGAATCCTCTGCAAATGGCGGAAATACAGACCATTTGAATACTCCAAACATACAATCTCCAACAATTGCAATTTCGTCGTCAACAATTAGACTCATTGAACCAATTGTATGGCCGGGTGTATGCATCAGATATCCATTAAATCCCAGGTTTTTTAAGTCCAGATAGGAATCAACTAATAAATCATAGTTACATGGCTCATATCTAAATCTCGGAAAAAAACGCTTACCTAAAATATTCACAATTGGCCGGGTAAATATAGTTGTCCCTTGAGGTAGAATATTGTCTCCATTTAATAAATAATGGGCCTCTTCTTTTTGAACAATTATTAAAGCATTATATCTTTTTTTGATTTGATTAGCATTTGCAGCGTGGTCAAAGTGAGCGTGTGTTAAAATTAAATAGTCTATACTATTAATTCCTAATATGTCAAGTTTATGTTGTAATCTGTTCCATAATCGGGAAACAGATGTATCAATCAAAATATTTTTCTCTTTATTAGTCAATAAGAAAACATTACTCCTTCCGGATAATATCTGGATTATCTCATAACCACTTTTAGTTTTCCACCTTTTCATATTGTCTGCAGGCCCGAATGTCTTTGTGTTATGGCTTATAATGTGTAAGTAAAGTTTGTAATCATGAAGCTATAAGCCCTATCCATAATGTCCTGCGAATGATTACATACTTTACATGTTGGACATAGTCGCCCACGGAACTACCTTATGGGCAAAGTACATCATTAAAGAGTGACCGTTATCATACGCTTCAGTTCTCTTTCCTTATACCCGAAACTTTTTACAAAAAGTTCAACCGGACCATGTGGTGCACCCAGTAGTGGTTCACGAATTTTTTTTACAGTCAGATAATCAACTGCCCCGGAAAATGTTCCGATGATCAGGCAATCAAGTTGCTTGTCAGGTATAGATGTTGGACCACCCCTGGATGATCCCCAGAGAGAGTCTACGATGCACAGTTGTTGACGAACCGGATTACCTCCCCACAATGCATTACTTTTGCTGAAACCGAGAATGTAATCAAGTCTAAGGCCACCCTGGTGGATAGGCCACGGGTCGAAAGTGCCGGCGTGGTTTTTTAGGGTCAATGTGGTCCCGCCAAGATCCCAATCATGACACTTGTTAAGAGCGATATTTATCAGAATATCAATAGACCCATCAGCTATCATCTTTGTACATGGGTATGATTTAAATCCATCTTTTATTGGAATTTACAAATCAATTATGCCGCCGAGAGCACTGTTTTTAT